>CAYTEX010000052.1:0-7581 GCA_964437015.1 uncultured Clostridium sp.
AAAGTGTCATTTCAGTTAAAACATTTGCTACAGCATCTGCAATTTTCATTCTGTATGTTCCATCTGCTTTTGCAAAATAATTTGCTCCTCTATATGAAATATATATTCCCTCTAAATCTTGAGATGTAAGCATTTGGCTACCAGCTGATATTGTAAATCTAACACCTAACATATCATCAATATGTGTTGTATCATAAACTACATCTTGATTTTCGTTTATATTGTATTTATATTCTGTTTCTAATGCTATGTTTAAAGAATCTCCCATCTATAATACATTTTTATTTAAAGTCATATTTATACTTGCATCTGCTTCTATGTCATTATAAACACTAAATATCATTGGATATGCATCTGAATTTACTGTAAAGGCAACGGAATTATCCCAATTATCTCTTAGCTGTATATACAAATGCTCTGACTCAAGGTTTTTAGAAATTTCCGTATCTTCAAAATCTACTTGTACAATAAATTCTTCATACATAAGATCTAATGATGAATTATAATATTCTACATCTTTGTTATACGGTCTATCTGTACTATCCATATATTTAAAATCATTAAATCTATAAACATTCTTATTTGCTGCTTCATCTGCCGATGTAACTATATAGTAGAAATAGTCATGTTGAGCACTTGTTGTATCTAATAAAGTAATTTTAGTTTTTGCAGGAAGAACACATGTTGAATATAATGTATGATAATAATACCCACCATCATAGGCACCTGTATCTTTATTTATATAATATTTAGTATTTGAGTAATTTCCTATATATAATGAATAATACGCAGAGAATGAACTGTTTTTAGTAATTGTAGTTGTAGTTGTTGGAAAGATTGAATATTGCTTTCCTGGTGTTATTGCACCTTCGTAATAATCTTGCCCAGTTACCATATTATTTATAGAAAGTTTTATTACTATATATGCGTTTTTTATTTGTATTTCCTCATTAGCGTCAACATAAGTTGCTTCTATATGAATTGTAACTTTACCTAAAACTTCTGTTGAACTTATATTTTTTGAGTGATCCATATAAAAACTAAATGTTGGTGTTGTTGTAGAGTTATCTCCTAAATATTCTGTTGTTCCAACCAAACTTGAAATCCCATTAGAATCTCTTAAATAGTTTGTTGTTCCTTTTGTTTGCCATCCTGTATTTCCTGCTGTCATTGTTATACCAAATTTTGTATCTGCTTCTGTTGCAGAACTAGCAATATTTGGTATATTTTTTGGGTTATTTAAAGTAATTCCTGATTTTAAATCAGATGTATCAATGTCCTTAATTTTTACTGTTGTATTTGGCTCACTTAAACCATCTAATGATAAAACATATGCTGCTGTTGTTGCGTATTTTGTAGCTATTAATTCTATGTCTTCATAGTAAATATCAGATGAAATTTTCCCACAAATCCATTGATAATAATCTGCATTTTCTGGTGTGGGGTTTATATATGCTGTATTTATTGTTCCATCATTATCATAATTCGTATAAAATCCATCTACTTCTATATCGTGTGATGAAACCCCATTGCTGTAATAGTGTTTACCTTGTACATACGAGTTTCTAGTAAACATTTCAGAATCAGCTGCAAGAACTGTATCTCCATCTTGATAATTTTCTAATTTGTAAATTCCAAGTTTTGAATAATCTTCATCAACAAACAAGCCAACATATGTCATTCCATAAACTTCTCCATTAGTACCCTCTTCTGTTTTTAAAATTATGTTTCTTCCTTGTGATAAATATATTCTATTGTCTACATTTGATGAAGTTATTCCATTTGCATCATTTATTATAACTTGTGCTTTTGCATCACTTGCTGTCAAGCTCTCAAATTTAGACGTAATATTTACACCATTTTGTAAATATAATTTTGTATTATTTTTAATTACTAAATCATTTATTCTATTAAATGTATATTTTGCTGTTGCAATTTCATTTGTTCTATCTGTTGTACCAGCAAGATAAATATTAGAATTATCTATAATAACTTTTGTTGCTCTTTGAATTGATATATTCTGCTTTATATTTGAGGCTGTTCCATAATCTGTAATATTAACATATCCATCTCCAGATATTTTTGCTGCGTTTCCTGATCCAAATACACTGCCCGAAATATTAAATGTATCTTTCCCATCATCATATCCATTTGCATTTATATCTATAAAAACATCTTTTGTAACAGATTCGAAGGTAAAGTCGTAGTTTTCAGATCCTGCATCATTTGACTTTCCTCCTCCAAATACAGTTCCCGTAATATTAATGCTTTTCTTTGTAAGTGTAGTATCATTTACTGTTCTTTGTTTTTCATTCGGCTCTGCGGATAAGTTCCTATTTTTACATAAGTATTACCATATACAACAGATGTATTTGCCGCTCCATAAACATCTCCAGAAATATTTCCACCTGTAATTAAGACCTTAACTTCAGAGTTGTCATTATCTTCAGAACCATTTGCAGCAGCATTTCCTCCTCCAAATAGATCTCCTCCAATAGATGTTGTTCCTTCTACAATTATAGTGCTATTTCCTGCAACTACAGCAGCTGATCCATTTCCTCCACCATATGCATTTGTATTTACTGTTGCATTTGTTAATTTTACATATGTATCTCCAGAAGTTATGGCTTCATTTCCTCCACCATAAATATTATCTACAGAAGATGTAAGATATACAGTAGTATTACCTGATGTTTGAGCTTGATTTCCTCCACCAAATACGTTTGTTGCTGGAGAATTAACATTTACATTTGTATTTATAGTGTTACCACCTGCATTATTACCTCCATACACATTTGTTACGGTTCCAGAGGTTATTGTAACATTTGCAGTATTGACTGTTCCTGCTGAATTTGATCCACCATATATATTTGCTGCTCTTGCACCATTTAAAACAACATTTGCAGTTGTAACACTAGCTGCATTTCCTCCTCCAAATGCATTTGTTATAGTTCCTCCTGTAAGACTTACATTTGTAGTTGGAGTTGTTGCTTTATATCCTCCTCCAAATACATTTGTTATAGTTCCTCCTGTTGCATATATATAGCTTTCTGAAGTCTGCCCTCCTTCATTATTTCCACCATATACATTATCTGCTGTTCCTGACTCAATATATACATGACTTACATTAACATCTCCTGATGTATCAGACCCTCCAAAAATATTTTTTGCATGTCCTCCTTGTAAATAAATACCTCCATTTTGATCTTGTACTCCAGCTGTTGTAAAGTTTGCTGCTTTTCCACCATTAAATGCATATTCAACATCTGCATGTGAAAGTAAATAAACATTTACAGAATCTGCCTCTGTTCCAGTAGCATCTTTATTTCCTCCACCATAAATTCCGTAGATTTCTGTTTCTGTTGTCTTTCCTATTTTAGTAGTATATGTTTGTCCAATATTTACTGTAATATTTCCATTTGTTACCCCATTTATATCGTTTCCACCAAATATACTTGCATCTGGCAAATTACTTCCATCTACACTAATTGTAGAGTTTCCATTTATTGTCGCTGCTTGTGAACTTGTTCCTTGTCCTCCTGCAAATACATTTCCTGTAATACTTATAGTATTTTCTGTGTTTGGTAAATCTTGTATCTTTACCTCTGTATTCCCATTAATAGTACCTTGAGCACTTCCACCATAAGCATTTCCATATATTTTAACATCACCAGCTATATCTAAAATATTTACTGTAGTATTTTGTGAAACTGTTGTGCCTGAACCATATCCTCCTCCAAATAAAACAGCATTAGAAGTTGCCGTAGATTGGGCTAAAGTTCCTCCGGAGACATAAATTGTTCTTGTTGTTGAAATTGTTCCAGATGTGTTTGATCCCCCATATACAGCACCTTTTACCTGTCCGCCTTTTACATTTATAGTTGTAGAACCATATATATTATTTTGGTTTGCTCCTCCATATACATTTTTATCTATTGTTCCACCTAAAATGTCAACTTTAGAAGTAGCAACATTTGAATTAGAAGCTCCAACAATTCCATAATTACCTCCACCATAAATACTATTCAAAATATGTGCACTATCATTAACTATTATATGGGAATTATTAACTTGTCCACCACCTGAATTCATATATGCTTGGTTTCCATTTCCTGCTCCAAGTACACATCCTCCTGAAACTCCATACAATGTGTCTGTTATTGAACTTGATGTACCAATAGTTGCTGTTCCTCCAATGTAAGCTAATGTTTGTCCAGTTAATTTACCATTATTACTACTATTTGAAGCATATACACCATTTGAACCGGCACTAATACTATAGTCTATTGTTCCCCCAGTAACTTGTATAATTCTGTCTCCATAAGTTTCGGTAACACCTGCTCCGCCTACAATATTATATATCTCTCCACCTTTTACATAAACTCTTGTTTTTACAGTTGTTCCAGAAGTTGTTTTTAAACCTCCAACTATATTTGATAATTTTCCACCTTCAATAATACAATATCTATCGCATATATCTCTATTATTAGTATTAGAGGTTCCCCATCCTCCAACATATAACCCTGAATATGCACTATCATTATCATCTTTTCCTGCAGAATCAAAATAAGGTGTACCAATACTTCCAGATTTTACATTAATCAAAAATGCTTTATCGTTTCCTGATGTACCATTTGTTCCATTTCCTGAATTTATAGTTGCTGCATAATATACTAATAATTCATCATTTGTATTATTTTTTCTGTCTATATCATTTCCAAGTGTAAAATACACTGTTCCATCATAATCATTTCCACTGTTATTCCCAGTAAATCAAAATGCAGAAGAATATTTTCCTGTTTCTACAATTATTTTATAAGCATCAGAAGAAGTATCAGACGAAACGGTTCCTCCTATTATATTTGCAAAAATACATCCTGTTGTGCCAGTATTTGCACACGTCACCCCCCTGCCTATTCTTACATTATTGTTTCTCCCTGTAAATGTTGGATATGAACCACTAATATTATCTCCATTATTATTTGAAGTATAACCTGAAGCATTTATTTTAACATGATTCATTTGAAAGGCTTTATAGCAAGTCCAGTTAAAATATCTACTTGATGTTAAGCTAATTGTTGCATTATTTCTATAGTCTGTATGATTATATAAACTAGTAACTGTTAAAGCCAAATTATATCTGTTATTTCCAGTACCATAATATGTGTTATTAGTCAATGAACCTTGTGATGTTGTTAAATTATCTTCATAAACTTCATTTGTTGTGGTGTATCTGTGAAGATATAATGCTGTTCCATAATCTCCTGTATCGGTTTGTCTACTCAATGTCCATGAACTACCATCAAATTGTAAATAAAAATAATATGTAGTACCAAACCAACCTCCTGACCTTCTATAGTAAAATCTATTGTTTGAATAATACCAAGATGAAAAAGAACTAGTACTTAAACTTAATGTACTTGTGGAGCTATTACTTGCTGTTAAAAAATATCCCTCCTCATTCCTAATTGAATAAGAACCATTATATCCTGTTATTGTCCATCTTCCGCCTTGCGAAGGTAATGAAGATGTTATTTGTGTATTACCTAGTGCTGAATTATTTCCAATTATAGCATTTGATCCAATAGCTGTAGCATTATCAGAAATAATAAGTGAAGTATTATTAGATATTCCGTTATTATTAGTATATGTTGCATCTGCTGAAATTAAAGCCTGATTTAATGTTCCTGTTATAGGTCTTGTATAATTTATACTAGAATCCATATTTCCAGTAACAACAATTATATTGTTTTCTCTATCTGCTCTATTTGTGGTGTTTCCCGCAAGTGTATATAGTCTATTACATGCAGCTTGCCATGAACCTAATGGTTTTTCAGGGGTTGAACCATCATATCCACTATTAATTAAATTATCACATCCTGTTGAAGGATTTACATATACTACCCTTGCAGCTGTCCACTTTGCATATAAATCAACTGTTATATCTCCTGATGCAGGAGCTGTAAGAGAATATGTTAAAGTTTTTTCATCTTGAGTAACTGTTCCTGAACTTGGTGTCCATCCTCCAAACCCATATCCTGTAGGCTTATCCATAAAAGGGTTTTCCATAAGTTCTAAGGTAAGATTATTCCCTAATTTTGGTACACATCTAATATTTTGTACTATATCTTGTGTTTCTGTAAGTGAAATTCGACCTTTTTTCTCATTATCTGTTTCACCTTGTGCAAATCCATGATAATTTAAAGTAACTTTTACAAGATCTGTATCTTTATAAGTTCCTTGATTTTCTCCGGATATATCATCTGTATAATTTTTTCCCTTATAATAATAGTAATCTGATTCATAATCATCAATTACTAATGTACTGTCTCCTGCTGTTGAAGCAGGTGCTCTTAAAGGTCCTGATTTAATTGTAGGATTATTTAAATTTGAGTCTATATTGTTTTCATTTTGTTCTACACTTTCTTCTGAACTTTTTTCTATATTTTCTTCTGTACTTTCTTCTTGGTCTATAACATCTTCAACTACTTCAACTCCATATATAGAAAAACTTGCAGTTTTAAATACTATAGAATTATTTTCAATTTTTGATGTGATTTCTTCTGTTTCATCTAGGTCTTTTAAATGCCAAATTCGAACAATTTCTCCATTTATTCCTTTAATTTCTACAGTAACTTCTTCTTCTAAATCTTCTGGCTCAAATTCTTTTCCATCTATTAAAATTTTTATATCATATGCTACTTGTAAATTTACGTTTTTTTCTTGTTTTGTTTTTATTTTATTTTCAATTTCTGTTTTATCTACTTCTTCTACTTTTATTTCTGCATTTTTAGGCATATAACCTGTAACAGAAATTGTATTTTTATCTGTAGTATATAACAGTTTTTTATTATATAAGTCTTTATCTTCATTTTTTTCATATTTTGCAATTAAATAAAATGGCTTCTCATTCTGTATATAAGAAGTAACTTCATATTCTGTTTCTGGAAGTAATTTTATTGCATCTTTACTTATTTGTTCTACCAATTCTTTTGCAGATTGTTGTATAACATTTTCGGCTACTTTTTCTTTTTTATTTATCTCATTTGTATTATCATTTTCTTTTTCAATTTGTTCTGTATTATTTTTATCTTCTTCTATATCTTTAATATCTAATTTACTATTTTTTTCTTCTTGCTTTTTAGCTTCTAAAATTTTGTTCAAATTATCTTGTGCTATTAAAAAATATGAATCTACAATAAATCCGTTTTGACTTAGTGGTAATTTAATTTGGTATGTTTCATTTTCTTGCTTAGATATTTTCTCCTGATAATAAATTTCGTCTAATTCTAAATCTTGATCTATAACTCCAATTTTTATTGTTTGTAATTCTTGCGCTTTTGATGTATTTACAAAATAAAATGCCATTGTTGAAATTAAAAATATTATTCCATAAATGACTGTAAAAGTCATCTTTTTTCGATTTAATTGTTTCTTAAAATTTTTATTCCTTATTTTCATTTATTTCTCCCTAATTTCTTTTGCAAAATAACTCAATATTATTATATCATATAAAAAAATTTTTTCTACATTATTTTTAATATTTTTGTTTTTTTTTTATACTTTTTATGTTATACTAAT
>CAYTEX010000053.1:0-7441 GCA_964437015.1 uncultured Clostridium sp.
CATGTAATATTATATAAAAATTCCAAAATTTCAATGTTAATAGATAATGCAGATCAAGAAAAATATAATAAAATTTATTCAGATGAAGATTTTGTTATTTATGAAATTCTAAAATAGGAGATAATATGGATAATAGACCAATTGGAATATTTGACTCTGGAATAGGTGGGATTACTGTTTTAAAAGAATTACAAAATGTTTTGCCGGATGAAAACTTTATTTATTTTGGTGATACTTTAAATTTTCCTTACGGCAATAAAACTAAGGAACAGATAATAAGTTTTTCAAACAAAATTGCTAAATATTTGATGTTACAAAATGTTAAGATGATAATAATAGCATGTGGAACTGCTACATCCCAAGCTCTGGAAGAACTTAAAGAAAAATATAATATTTATATTGAAGGAATAATAGAACCAACAGTAAATTATATAAAAAATTTAGGAATAAGAAAAATAGGTGTAATTGGAACAAAAGGGACAATTCAAAGCAGAGCTTGGGAAATAAAACTAAAAAAACAAATACCCAATATTGAAGTTATTAATAAGGCTTGTCCACTATTAGCTGAAATAGCAGAAGAGGGAGAAGCTAAAACAAAAAAAAGTATTGATACAATACACGAGTATATGAAAATTTTCAAAGAAAACAAAACTAATACAATTATCCTTGGATGTACGCATTATCCTATTTTTGACGAAATAATAAAAAAGGAATTCAATTATAATGTTAACCTTATAAATCCTGGAATGATGATAGCAGAAAAAACAAAGCAAATATTAGAAATAAATAATATAAAAAATGAAGGAAAAAAAAGTGACCTTAAAATAGTTATTTCTAAAAATGAAATTAATTTTGAAGAAAGAGCAAAAAAAATATTAAAATCATCTAAAAAGCTTGACATTACTTATTTTTATTAATATAATGTGTAAGAAAAAAATCACTCAAAAGGAGCAACAAATGGCGGAATTTAAACCAAATGATATAGGACAGCAGTTAAATCAAATGTCAGATGAAAATCTACTTCAAAAAGCAATAAAAGAACGAAATAATAATGCATTAGATTGTTTAATAAATAGATACAAAGATATGGTAAATATAAAAGCAAATAAATTTTTTATGGTTGGATCTGAAAAAGAAGATATACTACAAGAAGGATATATTGGATTATACAAAGCAGTTAAATCATATAATAGTGAAATGCAAAATTCATTTAAAACATTTGCAGGCTTGTGTATAGAAAGACAAATGATAACAGCTGTTAAAAATTCAAATCGCCAAAAACATATCCCGTTAAATTCATCGGTATCATTAAATGCGGGAGCTTATGATGATGAAGGTAATACACAAGTAATAGATGTACTAGACACCAGAAAAACCGGAGAGGATCCGCTAGAAATAATAGCTAAAAAAGAATACTTTACAGTAGTTGAAAGCGCAATAAATTCGAGTTTAAGTGATTTTGAAAAGAAAGTACTAGTTCACTATAAAAATGGTGAAAGTTATGCAAAAATTGCTGAATGTTTGAATACAAAAACCAAATCAGTAGATACAGCAATACAGCGAATTAGAAAAAAGGCTCTTAAAATAAAGAGAAAAATAGAAACAGATAAATAATTTTCATTTGGGGACGGTCCTTTTTTGTAAATTTTTTCATTTGGGGACGGTCCTTTTTTGTAAATTTTTTTAGAGGAGTAAAATATGAAAGAAGAATTTTTAAACTTATTAAGAAGTACTAATCGAGAAAATATTGAAGATTTAATAGAATTTATAGTAAAAACAGATTTTTTTGATGCACCTGCAAGTACAAGATTTCATGGTTCAAGGGAACATGGATTACTAGAACATAGTTTGAAGGTATATGAAATATTAAAATACAAAGCAGAACATTCTGTAATTGAAGTTAAAACACCGGCAGAGTCATTAATACTAATTGCACTTCTTCATGATTTATGTAAAGCTAATTATTATAAAATAGATTACAGAAATGCAAAAAATGCTCTAGGTGTATGGGAAAAAGTGCCATATTATACAGTAGAGGATACAATTCCATATGGACATGGAGAAAAGTCTGTAATGATGATTACAGAATATATAAAACTAACTCCAGAAGAAAAATATGCAATTCGTTGGCATATGGGGTACACCGAACCTAAAGAACAATATAATACAATAGGACTAGCTTTTACAAAATATCCTATTGCATTATTAACACATGAGGCAGATTTAGAAGCAACATACTTCTATGATACTTGATTTTTTCATTTTGGGACGGTCCTTTTTTGCAAATTTTTTCATTTGGGGACGGTCCTTTTTTGTAAATATTATGTTAAGGAGGTGACTGATTGCCGAGAAAAAACAGAGAATATAGTTTGACGGATGTTTATCATGTGATTTTTAGAGGAAATGATAAACAAGACTTTTTTTATGATGACCAAGATAGATATGTTTTTTTAGATAGAATGCAGATAACTCAAGATAAATTTAAATATGATATTTTTTCTTATTGTTTGATGAATAATCACATTCATATGGTTATTAAAGTCAAGGATGATTTGTTATCAAAATCAATGCATAATTTAGGAATCAGATATTCAATGTATTTCAATAAAAAAATGGATAGAAGAGGACATCTTTTTGAAAATAGATATTTAAGTAAAAAGGTTGAAAATTTAGATTATTTTTTAAATGTATGCAAATATGTGCACAGAAATCCAGAGAATGCTAAAATTGAAAAAACTGAAAAGTATAAATGGAGTAGTTATCAAGATTATATAAAAAATACAAGAAAAATCATTAATTCAAAGATTCTTTTGCATTATTTTAATGATGATTTAAATGAATTTATAAAATATACATTAGAAGATAACAAGAACAATTTAGATAAATATGCAGAATATGAAATTATAAATAAAATTAGTGAAAATGAATTGATAGATATAATAAAAACAAAATTTGATGTTCAAAATGCAAGTGATGTTTCGCTTGTTAATAAATATGAGCGAGAAAAAATAATTAAAAAATTAGCGTATATAGACGGAACTAATATTAATCAATTAGCAAGAATAACTAAAATTTCCAGATATGAAATAAAAAAAATCTGGAAAAATATGTAAAAATTCGCAAAAAAGGACCGTCCCCAAATGAAAAAATTTGCAAAAAAGGACCGTCCCTAAATGAAAATTATTGTTACTCCCATTTCACCTTCACCATATGTGCCTGTTCTGTAAGATTTTATTCGCTTGTTGTTTTTTAAATGTGATTGTATGGCTTGTCTTAATTTTCCAGTGCCTTTTCCATGTACTATTCTTGCTGTTTCTATTTTTGCTAAAAAACAATCATCTATAAATTTGTCAACTAGTGGAATTGCTTCATCAACTGTTAAACCTATTAAATTTATCTCGGAATTTGCTGTTCTAGTTTTAGATACTCTTGGATTTGATTTGATATCTGTTTTTGTTAAGTCGTTTTTTATGTTCTTTGGTAATTCAAGATATTTTATATTTACCTTGGTTTTTATAGCTCCAATTTGAACTTGAACTTCGTTTGATTTATTAACATTTGAAACAATAATTCCATTCTGTTCCAAATTTGTAATATATACTTTTTGACCAGATTTTATTAAATCAGGAGAGATAGGATTTACAGCAATTTTTTCTACGTCATTTTTTATTGCTTTATTCTTGATAGATGCATGAATTTTATTTCTTAAATTATTTAATTTATCAATGCTTTCTGATTCAGTTTCTACTTGCCTCATTTCATTTATTAACTTTGTAGCTTCTTCTTTGGCATCTAACAAAATATCTCTGGCTTGTGTTTTAGCTTTTTCAATAATTTCACGTTCTTGTTGTTTTAATCTCGAATCATCTCTTTCTAGATTTTTTCTTAATAATTCAACTTGACTTAAATTCTTTTTAATTTCTTGTTTTGTATTTTCTATACTTATTTTATCATCATATATTTTCTTTAATAATTCTTCAAATTGAATATCATCTTTGTTCATAAGAGATTTAGCTTTATCAATTATTTCGTGTTTTATACCAAGTTTTTCGCTTATAGCAAATGCATTACTTTTTCCTGGAATACCCAGTAGCAGATTATATGTTGGCTTTAAGTTTTCTATGTCAAATTCAACACTTGCATTTTGAACTTCGTCATTTAGCATAGCATAACGCTTTAACTCCTGATAATGAGTAGTTGCAATAGTTAAAATGTTATTATTTTTAAAATATTCTAAAATACTTATTGCAAGATTTGCTCCGCTCAATAGGATCAGTACCAGAGCCTAATTCATCTACTAAAACTAGAGAATTAGATGTGGCAGTATTTAGTATTTTTGAAATATTTGTGATATGACTAGAAAAAGTACTTAAAGAATCTGAAATACTTTGATCATCACCAATATCAGCAAAAATATTATCAAATACAAATATACTTGAGTTTTCAGCTGCTGGAATATTTAAACCAGAGCAAGCCATTAATTCAAGCAAACCAACAGTTTTTAAGCATACGGTTTTACCACCAGTATTTGGACCTGTAATTATAAGTAATTTGAAATCTTTTCCAATATTTATACTTGCTGGGACAACTTTTGTTTTATCAATTAGTGGATGTCTAGCATTTATTAAATTTATAAATTTCTCATCATTAATAATAGGAGTAATCCCTTGAATAGAATTAGAATACATAGCTTTTGCAAATATAAAATCTAGTTTTCCTATTAAATTTACATCTAAGCTTATTTCTTTTGTATAATCGAAAAGAAAAGAACCTAAATTAAATAGGATTTTTTCAATTTCTGCATTTTCTTCTATTTTTAAATTATTTAGCTCATTATTTAGTTCAAAAACAGAGATAGGCTCAATAAATACGGTAGAACCACTTTGAGAAATATCATGTATAAAGCCTTTAATAAGAGATCTATATTCTTGTTTTACTGGAATAACATATCTGCTGTTACGTATTGTTACAATATTTTCTTGAATATATTTTGAATATGTAGAAGAATGTAATAAGTTTGTTAGCTTTGATTTTATATCTTGTTCTAATTTAATTTTCTTTTTTCTTATACTTGATAAAGTACTGGATGCATTATCTGCAATGGTATTTTCATCTAAGATTGATTTTTTTATATTTTGTATTATTGATGAATTACTATATAGGTGTGAAAAGTAGTTCGACAAAACGGTATATTCTTCCATATCTTTAAAGTCAGAAAAATAATTTATGAGATTATAAGATATTTCAAGAATATTACAAATAGAAAGAAGAGCTTTCGCAGAAATTGCATTTGAACTTTCTAAAGATTTTATATATAAGGTTATATCATCAATTTCCGAAATAGGGGGAACAGAAGCTCTTTGGATTAAACTGATAGCTTCTGAAGTTTCTGATAATGCAGTTTTTACCTGATCTTTGCTAAAAAATGGAAGAAGATTTGAAGATAAATCCTTTCCAATATATGTATGACAAAAATTAGATAATATATCTAAAATTTTGTTATATTCTAGTTTTTCTAAATATATTTTATTCATTTATTTTTAATTACTCCTTTATAAAAGTATATATATTATGTCATATATTGACTTAAAAATCAACTCTTATAAGAAAAGTACTATTTCAATCATATAAAAAGTGAGGAGAATTATGCACATTATAAATCTTGTAAAATTAATTATATACTAAGTAATAAAAGTACAAAACTTGCAAAATACGCTAAAATGTGGTATTATATATTCATTAGCAAGAGCTATAACAGTAACCGTCGAAAAAACATTAGGAGGTAAAACAATGGAGCGGTTAGAAAAAATTGTGCTTAAAGCACCAGAGGATTACGCCTTTGTTGTTTCCCAGAAAGATAGTGGGAAATTAAGCATAACTCTTAGTCCCAACAAATACTTTGGAAACTATACTCAGCCTCCAATTCCGGAAGGTTGGAAACATGTCATGGGGAGGTGGAGCAATGGCTTCGTTATCCAGGATTTCAAAGGAAATCAATTTGTTTGGGTTCCGGTTGGTTTCTTGGATGCAAATGGAACGCTTGATGGAATTGTTTTTAATGAAAAGTTCGGCAGAAGAAATTATCAGGATGATGAATTCTCTGATGGTGAATTCAACGAAAATTTTGATGATGAACTGCGCAAGCAGTGGGATAGCGTGAAAAAGTACGGGGGGTTCTATATCTCCCGATACATCATCTCCTGGAACGGGACGAATGAGGCACGATCTGCCAAAGGTGAAATGCCCTGGACACACGTAAGTTGGTTTTATGCCCGGAAGGTTGCCAAGACATTTGGGGATGGAGTCTTTGTTAAAAGTCATCTTCCCTATGGGGCAGAGTATGACTCTGTGTTGGAATGGTTCCTCAAATCGGAGGCAAGAACCAAAGAAGAAATAACGATCGACTCTACCAAGTGGGGCAATTTTTTGAATAACAGAAATGCTCCGTCGAAAGTTGTCAAGACAGGAACGCGTAAGGCGTGGTCCACTAAGCACATATGCGATTTAGCAGGGAACGTTGATGAGTGGACAAATGAAACGAATAAAGGCTCGTTTCGCGTTATCCGTGGTGGCAATTGCTACCGTAATGGGGACGATTTTCCTGTCGCCTACCGTGGTTACTGCCATCCTAAGTGCAACTATGAAAGCACTGGTTTCCGTGCTGTACTTTGGCTCGCTTAATTGATTAAAGCACAAAAGGAAGGAGAGACTTTGAAAATTTTCAGAGCCTCTCCTTTTTCTAGATTTTTTGTGGGATTTATTAAATCATTAGAGGTAAAAAAATTTTTTTGTGCATATAAAGGTTGACAAATGTGAAAAAAAAATGTATAATCTTATGGTACGAAATTCGAAAAAAGGAAAATATGGAATAAAACACATATAATCTAACAATCAAGAGGGGGGATTAAAATGGCACAACCAAAAAGAAGATGGTCAAAAGCAAGAACACATAAAAGACGTTCAACATGGAAATTAGAAGCACCTAAATTTGCAAAATGCCCAAATTGTGGTGAACCAATATTACCACATACATTATGCTCAAATTGCGGATACTATGATGGAGAACAAATCATAGTAAAAAAAGACGATAAAGAGTAATCCCAAGGAGGAACGAAAATGCAAATCGTAAAAGGTATATTAATTGTAATTTATTTTGTAGTTTGTATAGCATTAATTGTACTTGCAATGATACAATCAAAAGATGATGCAGGTTTATCTTCTACAATTACAGGAACAAATTCAAATAATTTCTTTGAAAAAAATAAATTAAATACAAAAGAAGGAAGACAGAAAAAATGGACAATTATTCTTGGAATTGTTTTAGTAGTATTATGCATTGGCTTAGGAACTATATATACAATTTAGAAATTAAAAAAGTTAGAGTAGAAAATGTACTGAACCCAAAAAATTGGACATTTTTTGATTAGGTACTAAGCAACTT
>CAYTEX010000054.1:0-7415 GCA_964437015.1 uncultured Clostridium sp.
CGAACCCACGTAGCTAGCTTGGAAGGCTAGGGTTCTACCATTGAACTACACCTGCTTATTTCCTTAATGCATTATAAATTATACCATTTTTTTTTAATTTGTCAAGTACTCTTTGTAAATTTATTCAGAAAAATCTTCATAAATCTTAGTAATTTCAATTTTTGACTTTCCTTGTTTTATTTTATCATCAGTTTTTACTATTAAATCTACATCATAAACCTCTTTTAGATTACTTATGTTTTCTCTCCTTTGCCCAATTACATTATTTATATCTTGTGGATTTACCGTAATTATTACTTCTTTTACTTTTGTATTTAATTTTTTTATTTTTTGAACAATTACATCATACCAAATTCCCGATTCTACAAGTTGTCCGAATGCTGGATGAAACGGTCCGCGCAACAACTTCACTTGCTTCATTTTCTGGACTTGATATTACATCTGTTGGTTGAAGCCCTATTCTAATAACTTCTATTTTTTTCTTTACAAATAGCTTAACAAGTTCTTTACACGTTTCCACTGCTTGTACTACTGTTAAAGCCTTATATTTTCCATCATTGTAGTCTTTTTCAAGTTTTGTTCCTTTTATAACAAGAACAGGATAAATTCTTACCATCTTTGGTTTTAATTTTATTAACTGCTTAGCTGTATTTATTTCATCTAAATGTGTGCTTTCTGGAAGTCCTACCATCATTTGATGTCCTAAGTTGAACCCATAAAATCTGATCATTTTAGATGCTTTTTTCACATCTTCAAAAGTATGTCCTCTTTCAGCTTTTTTTAAAATATAGTCATTAGCAGATTGTACTCCCAATTCTATAGTTTTAACTTTATATTTCTTTAATGTTTTTAATATATCTCTATTTATGTAATCTGGTCTTGTTGATATTCTTATACTTTGAACTTTTTTATTTTTTATGTACTCATTTGCTGCACTTAATAATTCTATTTGTTTTTCTTTCTCAATTCCTGTAAAGCTTCCTCCAAAGAAAGCTACTTCAACTATCGAATTTTCTTTTACGTATTTTAGGTGATTTTCAATTGTTTTTTTTACATCTTCTCTTGTAACTTGTTTAGTTTGTCCACTTATTGATTTTTGATTACAAAAAACACAATCATTTGGACATCCTAAATGTGGTACAAATATAGGAATAATATATTGTTTTTTCAATCTTATCACCTCTTTTTTTTATTTTTTATTATCTCTATAGCATGTTTTGCAGCTTCCATCTCAGCGTGTTTTTTACTCTTTCCAGTTCCCTCTGCTAAAACTTTTTTATTATATAGAACTTCTGCCTCAAATACTTTATCATGATCAGGTCCTGTTTCTTTTGTAATATTATACTTAATATCAACATCTCCATGTTTCTGAAGAATTTCTTGTAATACTGTTTTGTAATCTTTTTGACCTACATTTTTACTAGCAATTTTTATTTCTTCTTTTAAATTCTTTATAATAAATTTTTCAGCAGGTTCTAGTCCTCCATCCAAATACATTGCAGCAATTAATGCCTCTACGCTGTCAGCCAAAATTGCAGTTTTTATTTTTCCGCCTGACATTTTTTCTGATTTTCCAAGTCTTAAGAAATCACTAAAATCATGCGATTTTGCTACTTTATATAAACTTTCTTCGCACACTACTTGAGCTCTAACTTTAGTCATTTCTCCTTCTTTTAAATTACTATAATTTGAATATAAATATACACTAGAAACAAATTCTAATATGCTATCTCCTAAAAACTCTAATTTTTCATTGCTTTGAACATTTTTTTCATAAGCATAAGATGTATGCGTAAGTGCCGTTTTTAGTAGCTCTTTATTTTTAAATGTATATTCTAGCTGTTCTTCTAATTTTGAATAATCCATTTTTCACCTCCTTATTTTATTATTATATACTATTTTTAATTTTTTTCAAGTAAATAGCTTATTTTTTATTAATTTATTGCACTTGGTATAATTAAACGGAATATAAAAAAAGCGAAATAATTAATTCTTCCACCTTTATCCAATATTTTCTTTAATATATTCAACAACATCTCCAACTGTTACTACTTTTTCTGCTTCACCATCTGGTATTTCAATGTTAAATTCTTCCTCAATTCCCATAATTAATTCTACTAAATCCAATGAATCTGCACCTAAGTCATCTATAAAGTGAGATTCAAGTGTTACAGTATCCTCTGATACTTGTAATAAATCTACAATGATTTTTTTAATTTTTTCAAATATTTCTTCTGAACTCATAACTTAAGTTCACCTCCTCTCAAGTTTGCAAATGATATATTAATTTTTGATATCAATTTGATATTACATATAATAATTTATATTATATGTTTTTTTATTTGTCAATAGATATTATAATTATTTTTCAAATTCTTTTATTAAATTTTCTACAGTGCTATTATTTACAAATGCTTCAGCCTGTTTTATTGTAAATTCAAATAATTTTTCATCACTACTTCCATGTGCTTTTACAACAGGTCTCTTAACTCCTAAGAATAAAGCTCCTCCATAAGATTTATAATCCATAGTTTTAGCAAATTTTTTCATAGCAGGAAGAGATGGTATTGCTGCTATTTTTGATAATAAGTTTCCAGTTAAATTCTCTTTTAAAGATTTTTTTACAAATTTTCCGAGTCCTTCAACAGCTTTTAAAAATACATTTCCTGTAAAACCATCTGTAACTATTGCATCAACTTTACCAGAAAAAGCATCTCTTCCTTCTACATTTCCAATAAAGTTTATATTTAATTCTTCTGATTTTTCTTTTAATAGCTTATAGCTTTCTTTAGTTAATTCATTTCCTTTTGTTTCTTCTGTTCCTATATTTAAAAGACCTATTCGTGGGTGTTCTACTCCAAAAGTATTTCTAATATAAATACTTGCCATTTGTGCAAATTGAAGTAAATTTACAGGCTTACAATTTGTATTTGCTCCTGAATCTATTAAAACTAGTCTACTTTTATATGACGGAAGAATTCCTGCCATTGCAGGTCTATCTATTCCTCGTATTCTTCCTACAAGAAGAGTTGCTCCTGCAAGCAATGCCCCTGAGTTTCCAGCAGAAATAAAAACATCTCCTTCTGCTTGTTTTAGCATATTAAATCCTACAACCATTGAAGAGTCTTTTTTGTGCTTTATACTATCAGTTGGACCATCAGTCATTTCTATTGTTTCTGTAGCATTTTTTATTGAAAGCCTTGGTGATATTTCATTTATAGTTTTTCCATATAATTCTTTTATTCTATTTTCTATTATTTCTTGTTTCCCTATTAAAATAACTTCTGCCTTAATTTGATTTATTGCTTTTACAGCTCCTTTAATATTTGCATCTGGTGCATTGTCACCACCCATAGCATCTAATAGTATCTTCATATTATCGTTCCTTTCATATACTATTTTTTTATTGTAATATTATTTTTCGAAAAAATCAATATTTTTTGAAATTTATTTTCATATTCAAATAATTATATAAATATTTTTTAGGTCATAGGCGGGAGATAATACATCTCACATCCAACTTCCTACCTCCAACAGAATATTATTTGTTTCTATATTTATCTACGTCTTAAACCATTAGTGTTTCTATAAATCTCCTCATATTTTCTTGCTATCTCTTTTTTTTCTTTTGGAACACATTTATATACTAAAAAATCTCTATCAACATAATACAATAATAATGGTTTTATTCTATATTCATCATTTTTTATTTTTTTTAATAGTAAATCTTTCTTTATAAAGAAATTATTTTTTATTATAATTTTTTGATATCTATTAAAAAAAACTTCTACTAGCATCAGTTCATTTAACCTTATTCGAAAGTTTGAATGTTTTTTTAAATATGGACAAACATACATCTTACATGTTATATTAGGACTTTGACAGTGCTCTGTTGGATGTAAGTGTTCACATTGATGAATTCCTGTAATTTGTGAACCTAGGTTTTTATACCAAAAAGCATAGCAACATCCATTTTCTCTAGGATATTTATACTGTCTTTCACAGATGCAAATATTATTTTCAAATTTACATGGATTTTCTTCTATCCACTTTTGATCTAATTGCTTGCAAATAGTATCGTAAATAAATTCATATTTCTTATCTTTATTATCTATAAAAATAGCTTTAATACAGTCTATTATTTCTTGGTTTGCATTATTTACAATTCCTATTAATTTATTATCATTATATTCAATTCCTGAATATCTTATTTTATCATTATTATTTTTTAATTTTTTTATTAGTTTTATATTTTGGGTTGTATCATCTGTAAAATTAATCATAAAAAGATTAATATTCATTTTTTTTTCTATTTCTTCTTTTATTTTATAATGTAATGATTTATACTCTTTAAGCTCTATTATTACAAAATTTTCATAAATATTTATCATAATTTCCTCATTTTTATTTATGTATTTATTCTCCGCTTTTAATTTATTACTGTTAAAGTCTAACTTTTTAAACATTTTTTAGTTTAATGTATCTTAATTCGTTTCTTCTATTTCATTTAAAATCTTCTCTGCAATATCTCTACCGTATCTTGCTGCCCATGCAACAGTTTTTTTCTTTCCTATTACATCTCCTCCTGCATATATTTTAGGATTTGATGTTTGATATTTATCGTTTATTTTTATGTTGTTCCACTTGTCTAATTCTAAGCCTAAATCCTTTATAAATTTGTCCGTTTCTGAGCCTATTGCCATTATAACATAGTCTGCTTTTATTTCGTAGTTACTTCCTTCGATATTTACAGGAGAAAGTCTAATATCTCCATCTTTTTGAACCAATTTCGTTTTTATCAGTTCTACACTTTCAACTTTTTTATTTCCATTTATTTTTACTATATTATTCTGAAATAGAATTTCTATTCCTTCATTTTCTGCATCTTGAATTTCTTTAGTTTCTGCTGGCATCTGCTCTTTTGCTCTTCTATAAACAATTCTCACATTTTTTGCACCAAATCTTTTTACAGTTCTAGCTGTATCCATTGCAACATTTCCACCACCATTAACTATTACTGTTTTTCCTATATAGTCTGGATGATTTTTGCTTTCTAATAATTCATTTCCACCAAATACTCCATCTAAATCTTCGCCTTCTATTCCCATTTTTTGAGATACATTTGCACCAAACGTTAATACTATATAGTCAAAATTTTCAATTAAATCCTCTAACCTAAGATTTTCTCCTAATTTTTGATTATATTTGATTTCAACTCCTAAATCTAAAATATTTTGTATAGTATCTTTAACAATATTTGGAGATAATCTAAATTCAGGTATCCCATACCTTAGTAGCCCACCAAGAAAATTATATCTTTCAAAAATAGTTACTTTTATTCCTTCTCTTGCTAAAAAAGCACTACAAGTTAATCCTGCAGGTCCTCCTCCAACAATAGCAACCTTTTTATTAGTTTCTTTTTTCTTTTCAAAATTTTTCGCTAACACCTTTTTTTTAGGTAAATTTTTTAGATTGTTATTTATTGCATATTCTCCTATAAAACTCTCTAATTCTCCAATGCTAACAGCTTCCCCTTTAATTCCTCTAACACAAGAGCCTTCACATTGTTTCTGATGTGGACATATTCTTCCACAAATAGCTGGTAAAACTGTTGTCTTTGATAAAGTTTGATAAGCTTCTTTATATTTTTCTTCTTTAATCTGATTTATAAAAGTTGGTATATCATTATTTAATGGACATCCTTTTAAACTACATGGTTTTAATTTACAATTTAAACAATATTCTGATTTTTGTTTTATTTCATTCATATTT
Source organism: uncultured Clostridium sp. (assembly GCA_964437015.1). GTDB lineage: Bacteria > Bacillota > Clostridia > TANB77 > CAG-508 > CAG-269. The sequence goes on from CAYTEX010000054.1 coordinate 5,773, forward strand.
AGCCTTTCTTTTTTCTATTTTTCCATTTCTTTTTCTTCTTATTATTTTTCTTAATTACTAACTAAGTTTATGTTTAAATACACCTTATTCCACTTCCATTTTCTTTAAGCTAACCGCTTTTAAATCATTTATAAAATCTATTTTTTTTGTTTCATCTCTAAGTAATGCTGCAGGGTGCCATGTTGGCATATATAATATACCTTTTTTTTCAATCCACTTTCCTCTTGATGATGTTATTTTATATTCTTTGCCTAAAATATTTTGCAAAGCTATTCTTCCAAGTAATACTATTATTTTAGGCTTTATTATCATTACCTGATTTCTCAGATAATTAATACATGCACTTATTTCATCGTCTTGTGGATCTCTATTATTAGGAGGCCTACATTTTACAATATTTGCAATATATACTTTTTCTCTATTAATCCCTACAATATCAAAAGCATTGTTCATTAACTTTCCTGCTTTTCCAACAAATGGCATTCCCTGTTCGTCTTCATCAGCACCTGGTCCCTCGCCTATAAACATTATATCTGTATTTATATCTCCACATCCAAATACAATATTAGTTCTATTATTGCATAGTTTACAGATTTTACAATTTAAAATTGCTTTTTGCAAGTCTTCCATTTTATCATACATTTTTATCACCTTAATTTTGCTTTTTGTACCCTTATTTTACTCTAAATTAGTCAAATCTACAATAGAAATTTGATAAAAAAACCAGAAATTCTATAATTATAAAATATTTAAATAATAACTACTATTTGGATTTTCTCGGTTCACTACATAATTCAAGAAATTCTACATCAATTTTTCGGCACCCTTTCACTTAGTCCTCGCTTCGCTCGACGCGAACATTTTCCAAAAAATTTCTTAGAATTTCTAAAATTACTCCAATCACATTCGAAAATCTTATAGTATTTATTATTTAAATATTTTTATTATGAAAATTTCACTTTTTTCGACTTTTTTCATATTGTATTAAGAGGTGATTCAATGTTATTTAGTACTTTCATTTTAGGAATTTCAAGTAGTATGGATTCCCTAGGCATTGGTATTACTTATGGATTAAAAAGAATGAAATTAAAAAAATGGGATAAATTGCTTTTATTTTGTATTTCTATTTTTGTTACCCTAATTTCTATTTTAATAGGAAACATATTAAAAAATATTTTTAGTGAATCTTTTTTCAAGATATTGGGAATTTCTATTTTAATTATAATGGGATTGTTTATACTTGTTAAAAACAACCATAATGAATGTACATTTGACCTAGATAACTCAAATGATATCGATTATAAAGAAGCCATGCTTTTAGGTTTTGCTTTATCTTTAGATAGTTTTTGTATAGGTGTAGGAGCTTTTGCTCTTGGAATAAATATGTTTTTATTTGCTTTAATTGTTGCATGTTTACAATATCTTTTTTTAACAATATGAAATCTTTTAGGAATTCATTTATCTAATTTAAAAAATATTCCGCAAAATATATGGCCTAAAATCTCAGGCTTAATTTTAATTCTAATAGGATTTTTAAAATTGTAAAAACGTAAAAAAAAGATTTTTAGAGTTCAACTCTAAAAATCTTTTTCATTATTTCAATTATTGGATTATATCAGCAACAACACCTGAACCTACTGTTC
>CAYTEX010000055.1:0-7227 GCA_964437015.1 uncultured Clostridium sp.
ATAATCGAACCCGTATAAACACTAAAAATTTTAATTTGTAAATATGGGTTTTAATTATGGCAGTTTCGCCACAATTAAAAAGTTGAAAAATGATTGACATACTACCTCCGTTCTCGTAACATGTGTTACGGATTAAAAGTGGCAAACTTATGTCTCATTTTTCATTTTTTTCATCTGGTCTTTCATAAAACCAGTCAGTACTTTCTTTGTATTTTTCAGGATTATCTGATTTCCTTAAATCCTTATTTATAGCAAATAATATTAATAAATCCAATATAGTAAAACATTCTTGTAAAACAAAATCAAATCCTAAAAATGTAAAGTCTAATATATTTGAAACATAAGATAAGATTGTTATTAGGTCATATATAATTAACCATCCTATGGGTATTATAGCCAAAATAGTAAATCTTCTTGATTTATCCTCATCATAAATAGACATATAATGTCTTGCTATAAATACAAAAATTAGAGTAAGAATTTCAAAAATCATTCCAAAGTCAAAATCTCCAAACATAAGAGGTACTACATATGTTAAATCTCCAATATCTTTAAAATTTTATATTTTCTTCTTCATCAAATAAAATTGCATCATCTTTGCTAATTCTATCTCTCTTTTCTTGAATTTTTGAAACTTTAGTTATTTGATAAATTAACAAAAATATAAGAAGAACATTAAGGGCTACTATACCATACATTCTTATATAAAATAGGTTATAGGCTTTTACACATTCATCAATATAGTATTCTTTTTCTGTTTTCATTTGCACACCAGCTAGTCCTATATCAAACTTAGATTTAGTATCTGAAGTATTTTCACCATTTTCCTGTATATATATTTGTTCAAATTTATTTTCTGTATATGTTGAATCCAAATTTGCTTTTATTCCGAAAAAAACTAAAATTGTAATTATTGAGATTGACAATATTGCAATTAGTCTTTTTATAAGTACATTTTTATCTTTGGAGAAGTAATTTGCTAATATTGTAATAACAACCAATGTCAAAATTATTATTATATATGTGTTCATAATTATCCTTTTTGTATTTTCTAAAGGATCAACCACAGAAGGTTTATATGTTGTTAAAAAAGTTATACCTGCAACAGCAAAAATAATAATTGCTGCTATCATTTGGAATATAACATAGGTATTGTCTAAAGGAATGTAATAATACATTCTAAGCAAACCACCTCTATAATACATTCTACCATTATGTCTATTATTATCATCTGGCCTAAGTCCACCACCTAGACCGTTACCAAAAGAGGAAAATCCACCTCTGCCCATATATGCCATAAAAATCGTCCCTTTCTAATTTTTTTATATGAATTATAGCATAAATAAAATAAATTTAAAATAAATCTTTTAGAATTTTTTGCTAAGTATATTCTATTATAAAATGAGGATATCAATTTATATAGTTAAAAATAAGAGCTACCCTGAATTGTTGATATAAAACCAGGAGTGTGATATAATAATACCATTAAAAGCGTTCAAAACAAAGCTATATCAAAGATTTTTTTTAGATCGGTTATTTAATTTAATAGCAAGGAATATAGTATGAATAAATTAATTATAGATAATAGAATGAGAAAAATTGAAAAAAATAAATTAAAAGAACTAGGATATGAATTAATAGAAATAAATTCTAATAAAACATTGTATACAGAAATCTCGTCTCATGTAGATATTTTTTGTACAAAAATAAAAAATAATTTAATTGTAGAAAACAGTCAATATAATTTGATAATAGAAAATATAAATAGAGAAATTAAAGTAATTAAAGGAACAACTAAAATTGGTAAAAAATACCCTACAGATATAAAATATAATGTATGTATTGTAGGAAATTATGCAATACATAATTTCAACTATACAGATAGAAAAGTATATGAAATATTAAAAAAGGAGAATTACAATATAATAAATGTTAAACAAGGATATTCCAAATGTTCAATTGCGGTAATAGATGAAAATAGCATAATAACAGCTGATGAAGGAATATATAAGAAATTAAAGCAACATGGCTTGGATATATTGTTTGTAGATTATAAATTAAATATAAAGCTTTTAAATGAAAAAGGATATAGCGATATGAAAGGGTTTATTGGTGGAGCAATATCAAGAATAGGAAATAATATATTTATATCGGGTGATATTGAAAAAATAGATAATAATAAAATTATAAAAAAATTTATACAAAAAAAAGGATTAGGAGTTGTATCATTTAATAACTTAGAAGTAATAGATTATGGTGGAATTATAGAAATATAAATTTGTAAATAAGAAAATCATATGATATAATTGCAAAAAAAGAAGGAGGAATTGACATGGAAATCAAAAATAATATTTATTGTATAGGTGTAAATGATGAAAAACTAGATTTATTTGAAAGTCAATATAAAGTACCAAATGGAATGAGTTATAATTCATATTTAATAAAAGATGAAAAAAACGTACTATTAGATACAATAGATAAAAGAGTGACAAATATATGGTTAAAAAAGTTAGAAAAGATCCTAGATGGAGAAAATGTTGATTACCTTGTCATATCACATTTGGAGCCGGATCATGCATATAATATTGAAGTTCTTATGAAAAAATATCCTGACATGAAAATTGTTGGTAATGCTATGACATTTAATATGTTACCAAATTTTTTTCCAGATATTGATTTGGAAAAAAGAAAGGTTTTAATTAAAGAGGGAGATATTTTAGAAACAGGAAAACACACCTTAAAGTTTTTTATGGCACCAATGATACACTGGCCAGAAGTAATGTTTACATATGAGGAATCTGATAAAATACTATTTACAGCAGATGCTTTTGGAAAATTTGGAGCAAATAAAGAAGATGATAAATGGTTAGATGAAGCAAGAAGATTCTATATTGGAATAGTAGGAAAATATGGTCCACAGGTACAAGCAGCATTAAAGAAAATTCAAGACTTAAACATTAAAATGATTTGCCCATTACATGGATTTATATTAAAAGATAATTTAAGATTTTATATAGATAAATATATTAAGTGGAGTAATTATGAACCAGAAGAAGAAGGGATTTTAATTGCTTGTAGCTCAATACATGGAAATACTTTAGAAGCAGCAAAATATTTAGAAAACTGTATAAAAAAACAAAAAAAGAATGTTCATTTGATGGATATTACAAGATGTGATATGAGTGTAGCAGTTGCCAAAGCATTTCAATATAGTAAATTAATAGTCATGTCATCAAGTTATAATGCAGGTGTTTTTCCACCAATGGAACATTTTCTAAAGGCTTTAAAGGATAGAAATTATCAAAATAGAAAAGCAGTAATTATAGAAAATGGTTCTTGGGCACCATCAGCTGGAAAAACAATGATAAATATATTGAAAGAAATGAAAGATATAGATATAATTGAGCCAATTTTTACAATAAAGTCAACAATGAAGGAAGTTAATAAAAAAGAATTTGAAGAATTAGCAAAAAATATATAAATAGGAGGTGAAAATATGAAGTATAGATGTACAATATGTGGATACATATATGACGAAGAGGCAGAAGGAAAGAAATTTGAAGATTTACCAGAAGATTGGACTTGCCCATTATGCGGAGTTGGAAAAGAAATGTTCGAAAAAGTAGAAGAATAGTAAACAAAAAATGATTCCTATCATAAAATATACAAATGTTTTATGATAGGAGTTTTTTATGGCAAAAATTTTAGTATTTAATAATGATACAGATAGAATGGAGATATACACAAGAAATGAAAATGATTCCATGCCATATAATACAAATGGAACATTAAGAGTAAGAGAATTTAGAGGTGCGAGTAAATCAAATATTTTGTGGACAACAAAAAGAACTATGCAAACATGGAATAGTCAAAGATACATATATGGAGCGCCTATTTCTGTTGGTTTTGCATTTAGAAGACCGTATGAAGGAGGACATGGAAGTCAGTCACAACATTATGCGGGAACTGCTTTTGATGTAGGTCAAACTTTGAGTGCTGCAGGTAGGAGAAATTTGTGGAATAGCGCAAATTCTGCAAGAATATGGAGCTATGTGGAACCACTTTCTGAAACCCCAACTTGGGTGCATTTTGATAAAAGATTTGGAGTACCTGCGTGTTCAGAAGGAGGATATCCACTTTTAAGAAGGGGAAGCATAAGCAATTATGTTTGCATTGCTCAAGATGATTTAAATACTTTAGGATTTTCAACAGGAGGTTTAGATGGAATTTTTGGAATACAGACTCAAATTGCTGTAAGAAATTATCAACAAAGAGTAGGTTTAGCAGTAGATGGAGTTGTAGGATGCAATACTTGGCGTGCACTTCAAGAAGCGGTAATAGGAACAGGTAAAACAAATACAACAATTAATTGATCTTGAAATATAGAGAGACTAATAAAACAATGTAAATAAACTATGTTTAGTAATGTTTTATTAGTCTCCCATATTTATTGAGAATTCTTTTCCAGCTAAATAATTTAAAATACCTGAATCAGATGTAAAGTTAAACGCCAACTTATAGCTTTTTAAATTTTGAAATTTAAATCCCATTTTTTTATTAATTTCATTTATTCCATATTTTCCGGTCGCCAATAATAGGGTGACCAATATGCGCTAAGTGAGCTCGTATTTGATGAGTTTTTCCTGTTTCAATACTAACATCTAATAAAGAAGTGTTGTTTGAATATGTTTCAATTATAGAATAAGAGGTAATAATTTTTGAATAACCTTTTTTAGGTAAGTCAGAGATATATACTAGAGATTTGGAAGTATCTTTAAATAAATATGCTTCCAATTTTCTTTTTTTTGCCTTAGGAATGCCATAGACAAGCGCAAGATAATGTTTTCCAATTTCATGATTTTTAAATTTTTGCAATAAAATTTTTAAAGAAATTTCATTTTTGGCATATAGAATTAATCCCGAAGTATTTCTATCTAACCTGTGGCAGGGCATAGGTAAAAATCCACAATCTGAGTATTTTTTGTGGATAACTTCTGTTAAACTTTCATTTCCTGTGATTTCTATATTAATAGGCTTGTTTATTATTAAAATGTTTTCATCTTCATAGACAATATCTAATTTAATGTTCATTGAAAGTAGTTCGTCTGAAATGTATACTAGAATCTCATCATTTTCAAAAATAGTTACATTCTGATTTACTCTTTTACCATTTATTTTAATATCCTTTTTTCTTAAGGTTTTATAAAAAAGATTATCAGAAAGGTTTGAAATATTATCTTTTAAGAAATTATAAAGTTTTTTATTATCATATTTTTTTGGCACAATTAATTTTTTCATAACAATTATTATATAACAAAATTCTATTATGTACAAGAATAAAAAGATATAAAATGGAAAAAATACCTTATAAAGGAGGTATTCTTTTGATAAACAAGGTTGAAATAAGCGGTGTAAATACTGCAAAATTACCTGTGCTATCACAAGAAGAAAAAAAAGAACTTTTTATTGAAATAAATAATGGATATGAAGAAGCAAGGAAAATATTTATAAATGGAAATTTGAGATTAGTTTTATCAGTAATTCAGAGATTTAGAGGAAGAGGAGATTCAATAGATGACTTATTTCAAATAGGTTGTGTAGGGTTAATAAAAGCAATAGATAATTTTGATTTATCCCAAGGTGTTCAGTTCTCAACTTATGCAGTACCAATGATAATACGGGGAAGTCAAAAGATATCTAAGAGATAACACAACTATAAGGGTTAGCAGATCAACTAAAGACTTAGCATTCAAAGTAATTCAATATAAAGAAAGGTATAACAAAGAACATTCAAGAGAACCAACCATTGACGAAATTGCAAAAGAATTTGAAGTTGATAAAGAAGATATTGCTTATAGTCTAGAGGCAATTCAAGATCCAATATCATTACAAGAGCCAGTATATAATGATGGAACAGATAATATATATGTAATGGATCAAGTACACGACCAAAAAAATACTGATGAATATTGGACAGAAAATTTAGCTTTGATGCAAGCAATGAAAAAACTAACAGACAAAGAAAAAGAAATAATAGTACGAAGATTTTTTGAAGGAAGAACACAAATGGAAGTGGCAAGTGAAATCGGAATTTCTCAGGCTCAAGTTTCAAGACTAGAAAAAAATGCAATTAGACATATTAAAAGATTATATATTTAAATGTCATAAATTATTTGTGACATTTTTTATATTCTTGGAAAAATCGATTGACAGGTAGAATTTTTTTTATTTATTAGCTGTGTGAATGTTAATGAACTACAGATAAGATATACTGTGTAAGATAATTATGAAAAACATAGATTTTATAGTGACATTAGGAACTTAGAAACTATTAGTTCCGTTTTTTTAGTTATTGAATATAATTTAAGGGAGGAATACATATTATGCAAGATAAGGGGATGGATTTTAGAAAAAAAGAAGTTATAAACATAACAGATGCAACAAGATTGGGATATGTTCAGGATGTATGCGCCGACCTAGAAACAGGAAAAATTACTTCAATAATTGTACCTGGAGGTCCAAATAAACTATTAAATTTCTTTTCTTCAAATAATGATATAATTATAGAGTGGAATAAAATAAAATGTATAGGAGAAGATTTGATACTAGTAGAGATTTGAAATTTATAAATAAAAATATTTATTTTATACTTTATAATTTAATAATGAATTTGTTGGAATTTTAAAATATAAGAACTTCTAATATATTTAATTATTCAAAAAATGCTCGTTCGAGCTAATCTTCGAAGAAATTCTACTAAAAATTTATGGCACCCTTCCAAGGCAAGCTTGAACTCTTTCCATAAATTTTTATAGAATTTCTAACTCGATTACTCTCAATGCGCTTTTTTTCGTAATTAAATATATTAGAAGTTCTTTTTAGAAATTATTTAAAATAAACTAAAATAGCAAAGAAAAAAATATCATAAAATTTTTTTAAAAAAGTATTGACAAAAATCTATAAGGGTGGTATTATAAAAAAGAACTACGCAAGAGGAACATAAAAAGTTACGTCAAGAAAAATTGAATTAATGTTAGTAATAAGTAATAACTAACCAATTAATTACAACAAAAAGTTACTAATTTTTTTTATATTTAAAAAATATAAAAAAAATTAAAAAAAGTATTGACAAAAAGAAATAAGCGTAGTATAATTCAAAAGTTCGCTCAAGAAAAAGCGAGCAAAAGTACATTGAAAAGTAAACAATGAATCCTTTAGAGAATAAAA
>CAYTEX010000056.1:0-4764 GCA_964437015.1 uncultured Clostridium sp.
CAAGCCAAATGCTTGTATCTAATATAGATTATGATGATTATGTTGGAAGAATTGGAGTCGGTAGAGTAGAAAGAGGAAGCTTTAAAGTTGGACAAATTGTTTCAATTGTAAAAGGTGATGATACTACATATTCTGGAAAAATAGCTAAACTATATACTCATACAGGACTAAAAAAAGAAGAAGTTGGAGAAGTTACAGCAGGAGATATTATAGAATTTGCTGGAATTTCAGATATTAGCATAGGAGAAACAGTGTGTGATCCTGAAAATATTGAAAAAATTCCATTTGTAAATATAGATGAACCAACAGTTACAATGACTTTTTCTGTAAATAATGGACCATTTGCAGGAAGAGAAGGAGAGTTTGTAACATCTCGTCATATTAGAGATAGATTATTTAAAGAACTTGAAAAAAATGTATCTTTAAGAGTAAAAGAAGGAGAAACTCCAGATTCATTTGAAGTGTCTGGTAGAGGGGAACTTCATTTATCTGTTTTAATAGAAACAATGAGAAGAGAAGGATTTGAACTTTTAGTTTCTCGTCCAAAAGTTATTATAAAAGAAATAGATGGAGTAAAATGTGAACCAATTGAGACTTTAGTTGTTAATATTCCAGATGATTCTGTTGGAACTGTTATAGAAAAACTTGGAAGAAGAAAAGGCGAAATGGTTAATATGGAACCTGCAGAAGCAGGACATACAAAAATTGAATTTAGCATTCCAGCAAGAGGATTAATTGGTTATAGAACAGAGTTCTTAACAGATACTAAAGGTGAAGGTACAATGGCAACAATGTTTAAAGGATATGAACCATTTAAAGGAGAAGTTGTTGCAAGAGTTAGAGGAACAATAGTAGCATTTGAAGCTGGAAAGTCAATAACTTATGGATTATACAATGCACAGGAAAAAGGGGACTTATTTATTGGTCCTGGTGTAGATGTATATGAAGGAATGATAGTAGGTCTTAATTCAAGAGGTGAAGATTTAGCAGTAAATGTATGTAAAGAAAAACATTTAACAAATACAAGAGCTTCTGGTTCAGATGATGCATTAAGACTTGTTCCACCTATTCAAATGAGTTTAGAAAAGGCAATAGAATTTATTCAAGATGATGAACTTGTTGAGGTTACACCAAAAAGTATTAGGCTAAGAAAGAAAATTTTAAATAATAAAGAAAGAGAAAGGGCTGCTAGAAATAGTAATAAATAAGGTGAGATATTATGATAGTTAATATAGACGAAGAAATATGTGATAATTTTGCCTTGAAGCATTTTGATGAATACAAAAAAGAAATAGAAGAAAATATTAAAAATTATATTTTTGTAGATGATGAAAATATAATTTCATTAATAACTGAAATTGTTAAAAAAGATGATGCTTTTTTTCAACAATTTTCAGAAAGGAATCAAGAAGATATAAAAAAAATAACTGATAGGATTGCTAAAACTTTATTAAATTTGTATAGAAAAAGTTTAAATGTTGTTCAAAAGCCAAAAACAAATAACACAGATTGGAATAGCGAATATAAAAAAGCGCTAGCGCTATATGGTGATGAAGCTATGGCAAGAGAATTTGTAGTAGACAGAATAATGAAAGAAATTGGCGTATATATTATAAGAGCAGGTGAAATTCTAGATAGAGCAATAAACAACAACGAAAGACAATAAAATGAGATAGAAATATCTAAAAAGCTTAAGAAATTATTTTAAAACTTATTAATTAAAAATAGATGTTAAATAAGACATTTGTAAAAATATATATTTTATTGCAAATTAAGGAAATGGAAAAAATATGAAAGCAAATAAAGAAAAAAGACAAAGAATAGATGTAAGTATAGTTACACAAAATACTATTTTATCAGGTGTATATAAAAAAATAAAAAACCAGCTACAAAAGGTCCAGTTATGACATTGGTAGACTTAATGCAAGAAGGATTTACAGAAAAAGAAGCGATTGAAATTTTAAAAGAGACTTATAGAACCATAGAGAAAGAATGGATAATTGCAGCAAGACATATTGTAAAGCAAAAAAAGTCAAATACATCTAATAAAGAAAGAGCAGAAGAAAAGGAATAAGTATGAATACAAGCAGTATTAAATTTGAAAATATCAAACAAAAAGCTCTATCAGAGCACATTCCAATTATTATGGATGATACTCTTTCAGAAATAGAGAAAAGAATGCAAGAAAAAAAGCCTACAAAAATTTTAGAAATAGGAACAGCTGTAGGCTATTCTGCCATTTGTTTTTCAAAATTTTTAGATGAAAATGGAAAAATTGATACAATAGAAAGAGATGAAGAAAGAGTAAAAGAAGCAATAGAAAATATTAGTCAAATGGAATTAGAGGATAAAATAAATATCATAGTTGGAGATGCGGTAGAAATTTTACCAACATTAAGTGAAAAATATGATATGATATTTATTGACGCAGCAAAAGGAAAATATCCATTTTTCTTAAAAGAGGCATTACGACTTTTATCTGATAATGGAACTATATTTGCAGATAATATTTTATATAAAGGCTATGTTATGAGTGATTATAACAAACATAAGCAAAGAACAGCAGTAAGAAATTTAAGAGAATATATAGCGGAAGTTACCCAAAATCCAAATCTAGAAACAGAGATTTTAGAAGTAGGAGATGGACTTGCAATAACAAAAAGAAAATATACCTATATTAACTAAAATAGGTATATTTTTTTAATAATAGAGTATATAAAAAATCAGCTTCTATCTTCAGTTTGAATTTGAGAAGTTATTTCACGTAAACGATTCCCATAATGTATAATATTTTTTCTTGGAATATCTTTGGGTAATCTACTTGCAATTTCTTCATGTTGTTTAGCTAAGTCTAAATATCTAGTTACATAAGCAGACTGACTATCATCTTTTAAATCAAAATACTCTTCTGGATTTTCTAAAATGTTTTCTAATCTTCTTACAAGTATATCTCTAAGCAAAGTATTTGAATCTTTTTTTCGTATTGCCTCTGAAAATTCTCCAACAATTTTTTTATTATGATTGCCTACTGTTGTAAAAGAAGAATGCCCAGAACTTGCAACATTCATATATGGTGATATAGATAATGCTGAAGCTAGGAAATACATATTTGTATCTACTGTAGACAGCTTAATTTCTCCAGATTCTATTAGCTCATTTAATTTTTTTTCATTAATTTTCCAGTTAGACCTAGGAGTCTTATAATTTATTTCAGCTTTATCATATACACTATTTGGTAAATAGGGAGGCAATATATCTATAGTATCTTTTATTTTAATGTGCTTCATCATATCAATATATAGTTTAGAATTTATATAATCTTTTCCGTGGCTTGTTTTTAAGTAAGCTTTTTTTTCTTGTTCCGATTCAAATTGTGGAAGTTCATTTTCGTGTATAATGCTGTCAGCGGAAATTGAGTCTAATGTATCTAAATAATAATCTAAAGTATGTTCATCATTTTTGTCAACTAACTCAAAGAAATGTTTAACGTTTATAGATTTACCAGGGATACCACTATGATATGCACTTCCTTTAGTTGCATTAAAATATGCTCTATTAGATTGGGCTTGAAATTCTACTTTTCCAAAAGGTGTGTTTAAAGTATAATAAATAGCTTCAAAACCATTAGCTTTTTGAGATTGTTCATTTGATTTTTCTAATTTAAATGTAGTAAGTAAAGTATTTTTTATTAAAGGATCATCCAAAACTATTGGTAAAGTTCTATTTAAAATTTCAAAATGTAGATTATTGTCTACTTTAGAACGTAAATCATTTAGTAATACTTCCAGATATCCAATATCTCTTTCGGATAAAGATGTTGGAAAATTATCGTTTTCTATATAATAATTATATTTTTTCTGGGATTGTTCGTATAATTCTTCATATGATCGATTCGGAAATCGCTCATCTTTAAATTTTTTTGGTGTAACTTCAATAATTCTTTGCAGAAGTTCTAGCTGAAATTGGTAAAATTCTCGACTATTATGAATAGGAGAACTTATAAACTCTTCAACAGTATCAATAAAATCTAAATTGTCTTTTGATTGTTTTCTAAGCTTTTTTATATCTGGTAAGCCAAATAATTCTCGAGACTCTGCTGTAGCGGGAAGTGAATAATTTATATTATCTAACACAAACTTGATTCCGGAAATATCTTTATCTACAGCGGAAATATCAAATTGATTGCTATGAGTATCAGATGTAATAAATTTTATAAATTCTTTTTGAATATTTTTCATAAAACTCATATCACTTTTTGTTCTAAAAAGAAGATATTTAGCTATTTGAGGATATTTTTCTTTATATACTAAAAATATAGCAGCTGTTAAATAGCATAAAAATTCTCTATTTTCAAAGGAATTGTTTTTTTCATATTCATCTAATAATGTAAACATTTCTGCAGTAAGTTTTTCTTGTTCATTTGTTATGTTACAACGTATATTTTCTTTAAAACTCATAAAAATTTTTTCCTTTCATAAAAATTTAATGTATGTGTTTAGGTTGTTCTGATTCACAAATTATATTGCTATACTTTGATGCAAAATTTCTTATATCTATTTCAGAAAGTCCTTCTGTAAAAGCAATGTATTCATCTTTATAAATGTCGTTAGTATATGAAGGCATTTCTTGACTTCGTTCTTCTTGTCTTAAAAGGTCTATTAACCAATGGGCTAGAACAGAAGTACCATCAGATTTTCTAAGTACATCTGCAAGATTAGTGCTTTGATTTTTTTTGTTTAAAATTACAGCGCTTACAGAAGTATC
>CAYTEX010000056.1:4774-7225 GCA_964437015.1 uncultured Clostridium sp.
TTTAATAAAAGCATTTTTAAATATTCAGTTACAGAAAAAGATTCTCCACCAATAGAAATGTTATTTCTTAATTTTATATGTTTTTTATATTCGTCAACATTTTCTCGTTGCTTTTTATATTTTACATCTGTTGAATAGGGAACGATGTCTCTTATATTGTTTAGTTTATTAAGATAATAATTTAATATAATTTCTTTTCTGAACTCCAAATTTTGGTCAAACTTATTTTGGTTTTCTATATTATTTCCTACTAACATTTTACATTCTTTTATGACGTGAGAAGGTATATCAATATCTGTCAATTCAAAGAACATATCATAGATAGAAACTTTTTTTCCTTGCATATTATTATGATTAAGCTTTCCAATTTCATAAGATCTTTCAGTATTTGTTTGAAGTTCAATTTGCATATTTTTAATGCCAGCATCAGTCTGTATATGACCTTCTAAATGCCAATACCATGCAGAATAACCATCTTTTATTTTTACAGAAAATCCATCAAATTTATTAGGAGAACTGTTTTTGTAATTTGAAATTTTTAAAACATTGTGTATTAGTTCACTATTAAGTATGTGAGGTATGGTAACTTTAAAAATCTCGTTTTCTAGTCTATCATTTAGCCTATCTATAAGTTCTTGTCTAAGATCTTCTAATTCTTGAATGTCTTTTTGACTTACTTCAAGAGGAAAATTATCGGATAATTGTAATTGTTTTTGAGTGTATTGGACCTCCTTCAACATAGCAATGAAAGGATTTGTGGCCTCATAATTATCTGAATATTTTGAATAAGAACAGTCAATTAAGCGTTCTAGAAGTTGAATTTTATAATTATAATAGGTTTCACCATCATAATTATAGAGTGTTTCTTTATTTTGCAAAAGATTTTGATATCCATCAATCCATTTTTTTAAATCATCTGTAAACATTTGATTTTTACGCTTTTTATCATTCAAGGCAAATATTGCTGAATTTTCTGGATTATTAGAATCAAAAGGCAAATCATCTGGTAGTCCGTTTAATACTATTTTCATACCTAAAATATCTTCATAAACATCATTTTTTAAATCATTTATAGAATTGACTTCAGATTTTGCTAATGCATGGTCTATATTTTTTTGATAACTTCGTAATCCTTTTTCGCGGTATATTATAAAAACATCTAGACCTTTGTATAATCTCTTATATTCTAAATATATAGCAGCAACAACCATTTGAAAGTATAAAATCATAAATTTATCATTAATAACATTTTCATAATTGTCAAAAATTTCAAATATAGGATGATTGGTTATATTCCCATCTTTGTCAAATTTAGGATTAAAGCCCGAATCAAAATTTTTGAGATTTTCATATTCAGGAAATTTTTTTAATTTTAAATCTTCTTTAAATGATGTAGTTTTTTGTTTTTTCGACATAATAACACCTCATACGTATTATAATGCAAAAATAAGAAAAAGTCTAGCAAATTATATATATTTATGGTATACTATAAAATAATTGATATACATGATTCAAAGGAAAGGATGATATAACAATGCAAAAGCCAGAATTATTAGCCCCAGCAGGGTCATTTGAAAAAGCAAAAATAGCTTTTCTTTATGGAGCAGATGCAATATATTGCGGAACATCAAGCTTATCTTTAAGATCAAGAGCTGCAATAGATGATGATGATTTATTTAAAACAATAGAATATGCTCATTCATTAGGAAAAAAAATATATGTTGCAATGAACATATATGCATTTGATACAGATTATGAAGAAGTAATTTCAATGTGTAAAAAACTAGAACAGATAAAGCCAGACGGAATAATAGCAGCAGATCCAGGAGTAATAAGTGCTATTTTAAAATATGCACCATCAGTACCAGTAAATGTTAGTACACAAGCTAATCTTGTTAGTTTGGAATCTTGTAAATTTTGGTACAATCAAGGCTGCAAAAGAATGATAATGGCAAGAGAACTAAGCAAAAATCAAATTAAATATATTATGGAAAACAAGCCAGAAGGAATGGAAATAGAAATATTTATACATGGTGCAATTTGTTTTTCATATTCTGGAAGATGTTTCTTAAGTGATTTTTTATGTGGAAGATCTGCTAACTATGGTAGTTGTGCGCAAAGTTGTAGATGGACATATGATGTGTATCTAGAAGAAAGAAATAATCCAGGAAATTTAATGCCAGTCGAAATGGATGAACATGGAACAAGTATACTTTCATCAAAAGACTTATGTTTAATAAACGAACTTCCAGAAATAATAGAAATGGGAGTAGATAGTTTAAAAATAGAAGGAAGACTAAAAACAGAATATTATATAGCAAGTATTGTAAGCATATATAGAGCTGCAATAGATGATTATTTCGAAAATCCATCAAATTACAATTCTGAAAAATATTTAAAAGAAATAGAAAAAATAAAAACAAGAGGATTAACAACATTTTATTTTAATGA
>CAYTEX010000057.1:0-7130 GCA_964437015.1 uncultured Clostridium sp.
TTATATTTCCTTTAAACTTTTTCATTCCTTCATTTAGTGCTGTGATTGATTCCATATCTAGGTGGTTTGTTGGTTCATCAAATATTAAGAAATTTGCTCCAGATAACATCATTTTAGATAAAACACATCTTACTTTTTCCCCACCAGATATTACTTTTGCTTGTTTTAAAGCTTCTTCTCCGGAAAATAGCATTCTTCCTAAGAAGCTTCTTACATAGGTTTCATCAGGATCTTTTGAATATTTTCTTAGCCACTCTGTAAGATTTTCATCTGTTTCAAATAAATAATTGTTGTCTTTTGGAAAATATGTATGTGTAATTGTTTGTCCCCACTCTATTTCTCCACTATCTGGTTTTATTTCTCCCTCAATTATTTGAAAAAGAATTGTTTTTGCAATTTCATTGTCTGCTAAAAATGCAATTTTATCATCTGGTTTTACTGTAAATGAAATATTATCTAAAACTTTTTCTCCGTTAATTGTTTTTGATATATTTTTTACCTGTAAAATTTCCTTTCCTGGTTCTCTATCTGGTTTAAAGTCCACATACGGATATTTTCTGTTTGATGGTTTTATTTCTTCTAGCTGAATTTTTTCCAATGTCTTTTTTCTAGAAGTTGCTTGCTTAGATTTTGACGCATTTGCACTAAATCTTGCAATAAATTCTTGTAATTCCTTTATTTTATCTTCTTTCTTTTTATTTTGTTCCCTTGCTTGTCTTAGTGCAAGTTGACTTGATTCATACCAAAAATCATAGTTTCCAGGGTAAACAGTTATTTTTCCAAAGTCAACGTCCGCTATATATGTACAAACTTTATTTAAGAAATATCTATCATGTGATACCACAATAACTGTATTTTCGTAATTAATTAAGAATTCTTGTAGCCAATTTATACTTTTTAAGTCTAGATCATTTGTTGGCTCGTCCAAAAGTAAAATATCGGGATTACCAAATAAACTTTGTGCCAATAATACTTTTACCTTATCTTTTGCCTCTATTTCTTTCATTAATTTATAATGCAGTTCAGGTGCAATTCCAAGATCATTTAGCAATATAGCAGCATCTGATTCAGCATTCCAACCATCAAGCTCACTAAATCTTTCTTCTAATTTTGCTGCTTTCATTCCATCTTCTTCTGAAAAATCTGTCTTAGAATAAATTGCATCTTTCTCCTTCATAATGTCATACAATTCTTTATTTCCCATAATAACTGTATCCATAACTGTATATTCTTCATAAGCAAAGTGGTCTTGTTTTAGTACCGAAATTCTCTCTCCCTTATCTAATGTAACGTCTCCTTTACTTGGCTCTAGCTCTCCAGATAAAACCTTAAGGAAAGTTGATTTTCCTGCTCCATTTGCTCCTATGATACCATAGCAATTTCCTTTGGTAAATTTTATATTTACATCTTCAAATAATACTCTTTTTCCAAACCTAATTGTAACTCCATTTGCAGATAGCATATATTTTTCCTCCTCTAACTTCTTTATTTTACTATAAATACAGCAAAAAAGCAAGTGTCAAATTGGCTTACCAATTTGACACTTAATCTTTTACTAATAGTAATTTTATTCCCCATAGTCCTGAAATTCCGACTAATGCGTAAACAATTCTAGACAAAATACTCATTTCTCCAAATATTGTCGCTACCAAATCGAATTTAAAAAAGCCTATTAACCCCCAATTTATTGCACCTATAATAATTAAAACAAGTGCTACCTTATCTATTATTTTCATAATAAAAGCCTTTCCTTTCTTAAGGAACACATTAGCTTAAAATTTTGTAAATACAAAATTATTGTTATTTTTTCAAACTAATATTCCTCATATTTTTTATGTTCAATAATATTATATTCATTTTTTAATATTTTATACCAATGTTTTATTTTTTCTTGATAATTTATTTTTTTTGTGATAATCTATTATTAATTTATTATACTTAAGAAGGAGTTGATATAAACGATGCGAAATAGAAGAACTCATTTCAAATCAAGCGCTAGCAACTTAGATATAATTCATATTATAAAAATAGTTTTAGAAATTTTAATTATTATCTGTTTGCTAATTTTTATTTTTTCTTCTATAAACCTAAAGAAAAGAAATTCATTAATTGAAATATCGGAAAACAACGAATATAAAACTGAACAACCTGATGCTAATGTGTCTCTTAGTTCTACGGATAATTCAAATTCTAATGCTAATTTACTAGACAAAAATCTTTCTTCTAACGAAAAAACCGTCGAATCCAAAAGTACCACAATAAATATGGCTCTAACCGGTGACATTATGTGTCATAATACAATTTATAAAGATGCTTATAACTCTGAATTAGAAACTTATGATTTTTCTTACATTTTTGACGAAATTAAATATAATATACAAACCGCGGATATCGCTATCCGGTAATTTAGAAACCACTTTTGCTGGAAATTCAGTTGGATACAGTAGTTATCCTAAATTTAATACTCCTGAAAAATTAGCCTATAATCTAAAAAAATTAGGTTTTGATGTTTTATCTACCGCAAATAATCATTGCTATGATTCCGGCTATACTGGTATAGAAAGTACTATCGACTATTTAGATGATGCAGATATTGCTCATACAGGAACATTTAAATCTGAAGAATCTCAAAATTCTATTTTAATGAAAAATGTTAAAGGACTTAATATAGCTTTTTTAAGTTTCACTTACGGCACAAACGGAATTGCTATTCCTTCTGATAAATCATATTCAGTAAACTTAATTGATAAAGAATTAATACAAAAGCAAATTTCTTTAGCCAAAAATCAAAATCCAGATTTAATATGTGTATCTATGCATTGGGGAATTGAGTATAAAACAACCCCTAATAACGAACAAAAAGACTTAGCAGATTTTCTATTTGACAATGGAGTAGATATAATTATTGGAAATCATCCACATGTAATACAGCCAATGGAAAAAAGAGAAATAACTTTATCTGATGGAACTAAAAAAGATGGTTTTGTTGTATATTCTTTAGGAAATTTTTTAGCAGACCAATCTAAAACTTATACCAAAGACTCTGCTATTTTAAATTTAAGTATAACAAAAAATGAAAATGGAAAAATAACTATAAATTCAGCTAAATATACACCAATTTACACATATAAAAATACATCTAAACAATCACAAAAATTTAAAATTATTAATTTAAAAAACGCCATTGCAAGTATTGATGCAGGCTATGTAGGAGAATATAACTCTAAAGATAGTTCAACTTTTAAGAAGGAGTTAAAAAACATTCAAAATTTACTTGGTGAAGAAATCAAATAAAATTATAACTAAATAAGAAATTGTACTCATAAATATGAGTACAATTTCTTACTTTTACTTATCTTTATAATGCGATCCACATTGTATAATAGTTATTATTTCTTTTTCAATTTTATAAACGATTCTATTTTTTGAATCTATTCTTCTGCTCCAATATCCTGACAAGTTGCCTTTTAGTTTTTCAGGTTTTCCTACACCCATATATCCATTTCTATCAATATCTTCAAGAATTTTGTTAATTTTACTTAATGTTTTTTTATCTTCTTTTTGCCAGTATAAATAGTCTTCCCATGCATTATCGGTCCAATCTTTGTTCATATTCCTCCTTTAAATATTATGTCTTGTTACTTTCCCCTCTTTCACATCTTTTACTGCCTTTTCAAGCCTTATCATATTTTCTTTGCTATAAAAAGGATCCGCAGAAATCTCAAATGGTATTTTTTGTTCTAGCACAACTTTCTTTGCAAAAATGCAAAAAGCTGTTGTCATAGTCATTCCAACATTTGAGCAAAATTTTTCAAATTCTTTTTTCAAATTTTCCTCCATTCTTATATTTATATTTGTTTGCGACATATACAATACACCTCTTTCTTGATTTTATCATATGTATTGTATCAAAATTTATTTACAATGTCAACAATTTTATTTATGCAAACGTAGGTCTTCACCAAAAAAATAATAAATATCATAAAATCCTGCTATTCTTGAGCCAATTCGTTCTTCATATATTTCGAAAATTTTTTCAATACTTAAATTAGTGGAAATTATAGTTCTTGTAAGTCTATTATTAAGATTTAAAGCTCTTGTATTCAATATTGTAAATAATTCACTTAGTTTTATACCATTTTGATATTCTGTGCCCAAGTCATCAATTATTAGCAAATCCGCTGTTAATACTTGATTATAAAAATCATTAGTGTCTGTTGTTTTATATTTATTAAATTTGTTATCAATAATTGTTTCTAGTAATACTGGTGCCGTTTGATATAAAACTGTTTTGCCTTGTCTTATTAATTCATTTGCTATGCAATTTGTCATATATGTCTTTCCAAGTCCAGTATTTCCAGTAAAAAACAAGTTCTTGGTGTTTATATCTTCAAAATTTTTCACAAAATTAATACTCGCCTTTTTTATATTTTTTATATTTTCTCTTGGAGAAATAGCCATTTTATACTTTTTTTCATCGACTTCATTTGAGAATTTATTTTCGTTAAAGTTATCAAAATTTTCCTTTTGCAAATTACTTAAATTTGATTTATTATATGAAATATTTATAAGTTTCTGTTTTAAACATGTGCACATTTGAGTTTTTTTATCTTCATAATTAATATAACCTGTATCTTTACATTTACTACATTCATATTTAGGCATAAAAAAATCTACTGTAATTTTTTCTTTTTCTAGAATTTTTTCTTTTTCTTTTTTTAATTTATTTAGTTCATTTTCTATTTCTTTATTTTTTATAGTATTTATCTCATTCATTAAAATGCTCTTAGCTTTGTTTATAGATATCTTGTTTATTTCATTTTCTATTTCTTGCAGTCTTGGGATTTTTTTGTATAACTGTTTTTTTCTTTTCTCTAAATCAACCTCAGCTCTTCTGCGTTTTTGTTCATATTCTACAAGGATATTTTCTAAATCTCTATTCGACATAACAGTCCTTTCTTTGTAGTACAAAGTAACTATATTTTTGTACCTTCTGAGTTTTTGTTTGCATAAAGAAAACTTAAATTACTATATTCTCTTTGTTCAAAGTTTTCTTTTTTTACTTGTTTTTTTATTTCTTTTGTTGTTTTATTTTGTTGTTTTCTTTGTTCTAGGAATTGGCTTACTTGCGCAGATGTTCTTAAATTTCTATCATTCCAATCTTTGATTATATTATTTATATATTCAAAACTTGCATTTGCTCGTGAAGTAGTCTTTTTTAATGCTAATTCTATAATTGACATATCATATTTGTATTCATTTACCCATGTTTCTATATAAGCTTCTTCATATTGAGTAAGTCCACTTCTTCTTCCTAATTTTTTTGCTATCTCTTTTTTCATTTTCATTAGCTTTTCTTGTTCTCTATAATATTTTTCTAAGTCATCTAAAGTTTTAACCTTATTAAGTCCCCAACTTTCTGCAACAACTTGTACATAGTTTTTGTGAAGAGCAGATTTTGAATAACAATAATCAAATAAATTAATCATAACCTGTTCATCAAATCCATATTTATCCATCCATGTATCTATATCTGTATATCAAACCGGTCCCATTATTCCTTGGAAATATTTATTGTTCAAATATTCCATTAGTTTTATTCTTTTTTTATTTTGTTCATTTTGTGCTAACTTTTCTTGACTAGTTTGTATTTTAAGTGTATATAAATCATTTAGTGTTTTTTCTTGCAAATCTGTTACAACAAATCCAGTTGGTTTTCTTAATATAAATCCTTCTTTTTCCAAATACTTTATTCCTTCATTTATTGCATTTATTGAAAGTGCAAGCTTTTTAGATAAGTCATTTATATTAATTTCTCCATTATATTTTGATAAAAAATTTATATATAAATATATTTTCAAATAGTCACCCGGCATAGCTCCGATATACTCAGATAAAAATATATCTGGAATTTCTGTAACAGAAAATATAATAGATTTATCATTTTGTTCAAGTTTCATATTTATCACCTTGACAAATTATATCATTTATTTGCAAAATTTCAAGTTAAAAATATTACAAATAATGTAGAAACAATAAGAAATTAACATTTATTTGTTGTAAAAAAGAAGCTTTCGTTTAATTATAAATTTTGACATGTATATTACAACATTTATTATATTTTCTCCATTGACTCCGACAATACTAAAAATAACAATTGGAAAAACAGTTACAATAAATAAAAATATTTTTATATATAAACTTTTAAAAATAAAATTTACCACTAAATACATTATTCCTGCCCAAATTGCAGTTACCACTGCAGTTTGAGCATCTAATATTCCAAATAATTTTGTATTAAATTTATAATTTTGTGGAAAAATAAATTTCAATATTTCCTCCTTTCATATACCCTTTTACTTCATTCTAAACCTTGATAATCCAGACTGTACAGTTGTTGACATTCCACCAACAAGTTCCTTTACAATTAAATTTGCTCTTATTAGAGCATAAATACCACCCAGATAAATAAATTTATTTAACAAATTTGCTTTTGAATAATCCATAGAAAACAGTAATAACAAAACAATTGCCACAATTATTTGAACAAATAATAATGAAAATATATTTCTATACCAAGATTTAAAAAAATGTGCTGTATTTTCCATTGTTAATGATAAAAATGCAAATGGCGCAAGTAGTATAAGTATTTTTATCATTACATATCTTAAAGAATAAGAAAATACTAAATTTAATAATGAAACTGTTAAAGTACCTTTAATTATTCCATCTAATGAAAAAATGTTTATTTTATTAGTATCCATTGCAAGATTTTTATTTATATTATTTATCAATTCTGTAAAACATATCTTCCCCTAGGTTTTTAATTATTGAACACACATTAAAATTTAAATCTATTATTTGTTCAACAATAAAAAAACTACTATTCATACATATTCCAAAAATTATACATTTAAATATAAATTGAAGCGGATTTTCAGTTCTTTGATACGTAAAATTAGACATCATGAGTTTAATTGAATAATATAAAATAAATCCTATTAATAAAGAATTTGCTATTAATAAAATTCCATTATTTGATGTTGTTCCAAATATTTTATAAAAATATTTATCTGTTAGAACTTCAGAATTAATAAAAACTAGATTATCCAACATCTCATACAAACTAT
>CAYTEX010000058.1:0-7034 GCA_964437015.1 uncultured Clostridium sp.
TCGAGTCATCGGCGCGGAGGTTCGAACCCTCTCACCTACGCCAAAAAAATATAAGAAATTGTAGCATTTCAAAAGCATACAGTTTCTTATTTTTTTCATTACAAAATATAAAATATGTAGAAAAATGTATAAAAAAGCACAAAATTAGATGTTTCAAAAGTAGAAAACAAGAAAAATGTTGAAATATTCAAACAAATGTGGTATAATAGAAAGGAAGGACATAGAAAAATAGTTTGAAAGGAGAAAAGATATGCTTTGGTTTGATGAAGAGGCTTTTGGAAAAGTTTTATATACTGGTTATTCGGCGTATTCATTTTCTAGATTACCACATATATTTACCGGACCAAGATATGTTATTACTACAAGAGGTCTAGTTATTAGAGGTGGACAAAAAGGAGAGGGAGACCTTTTGACTTGGGAAAAAATGAAAGAGCCTGGAACTATGGATGGATTTAGATATGCAGGAATAGATCTTTCGGGTACAATAAAGTTTAGTACGCCTATAACTTTATTAGGAAAAGATGGAAATAGACAGGAATTTCCTAAAATGAGAACTTCTTTTTATAAAAAATTAATGCAAGCGTGGAACGTAGCATATATGTTTTCTGACAATAAGATAAATCAGGAAATTGCATTAACTATATGGAGTAAAACACCATTAAGAAATCAGGAGGAGTACATAAAAAAAGTATATGAAGTAAAAATTAAAAATCTTTTTAAACATCAAACTCAAAAACAAGGAATAGTAATGGAAATGTACAGAAAAAGAGTTTTGACAGAAAAAAATATTGATGAGATGTCAATACCTGCTATAGAAGCAAAAATAGATGAATATAGAAATAATTCTAGAAGAAATGAATTTATAGACGAAATGCAGGCAGATACATGGGAGACAAGAAATGAAGATGATTATGTAAGAAGAAGAAGATATAGACGAGAAAACTATAAACCATTAGAAGATCTTCCGGTAAATCGAGAATAAAAATTAAGGAGGAATTTATTATGGGAATAATAAGAAATGTAAAAGATTGGTTTAACGAAAGAGGAGATGACCTTTTTAGAGTTGATAAAAAGGTAGGAGAACTAGTAAGTTCACGATTATTACCACAAGATGTTTATGATGTTTTTGCTGTGCTTGAAGAAGAAAATGATAATGCAGTAGAGGATAATAAAAAAGCTGGAATTGAGTTGAATGAAATATCAGAAAAAAGAAGAGACCGTTTTGAAAAATTAAAAGAAACAGAGGAAGAATTAAAAAATTTCAAGGAAAAACATCATGGAATATTTGCAAGAGTTATTTATAACTTGACTCCATTAAGATTTTTTCCTACGGGTAGAGAATATCAACGACTTAGAAGAGAAATAAAAATGTTAAAAAGAGAGCATAAATTTTGGACAAGACTATATGATGAAAGTACTCATGATTTTGAAGCAACATGGGAACATAGAAAAGAAACTAAAAGAACCCTTGCTGAGTACAAGAGAATTATAGTGCAAAAAGCAAAGGAACATAAAAATGAATTAAAATTTCTAAAAGAATACAAAAAACTTATAACGATGGATCCTAATTTAAATGCACTTGGTGAAGAGAGTGAAGCTTTTAAAAATAACCTTAATGAAGCGTTTAATTTTATTAAAAATAATTGGTTTGAAATGAATAGAGAAGAATTACAAGAAAGTCTACAGTTTAACGTAAAAACTGTTACAAAAGCAATAGTAAAATTAAGAAAAAACAAAGAATTGAGCGAATATGAATTAGATGCCATTAGAGATATTGGTGGTGTTAGGGAGAACCGTCGTAGTGGAAGACAAGAACGAGAAGAAGAGCAAAATAAAACAAGTAATTGGAAAAACAAGTATAAACCATATGTAAATTATGATGAGTACGGTTTAAACAGAGAGGTTATACAAGAGATTGCAAATGTATGTAATGTAAAAACAGCTGAAGACTTTTTGTTAGGTTTGGCGGTTAAATTGCATGAAGCAGCAGGTGAAAACACGGAGGAATTAAGGAAAAAAATTAAGGAAAAGCTAGATAATAATCCAAATGATCCATTACTTAGGAAATGTGCCAATGAGGGAGCACAAATGTTAAGAGATATGCTACAAGGAAAAGAAGATAGCGGACAATTTAAACCAGTTCTAGATTTATATCAACAGTTTATGGAAAAAAGACAAAAAGAGGACCAAACTCATCAACAGAGCCAAGAGGAACAAAAATAGTACCTTAAGAACAAGCTTAAGGAATTACACAAAAAAATGATGAAAAAAGTTGACAAAAAAAAAAAATATATTTATAATGAGTTTAATGGTGCAAAAAGGAGATGATTAATATGATAAATAAAAATAATTTAATAAAAATATTTATTATATTTTTCATAGCTGTTATATGTCTTTCAATTTACAACGAATGTAGAGCCATTGATACAGATATAATGTCAAACACTTTTACAGATCAGTTTAATCCAAATAATAGTACAGGTGATCCAATTTCAAGGAAATTTACGGCATTAATTGTAATAATAGTAGCTAGAATATTAACAATTCTACAAGTTCTAGGGGGTATCCTACTAGTTATGTCACTTGCTGTAGCGGGAATTAACGGAATTTTTGGTGCTGGTGGTGATGTAGCTGAAGATTTGGGATTATCAGTAGGAACAAGTAGAAACCAATTTGGATTAAAGTTACCTGGAGTAAAAACACTTAACAAGGGAGCACTAAGTATGATAATTAGAAGAGTTTCAATTGGTTCAATAATTCTTTTTGGAAGCGCGACAATAGTAAAAATAGTATTTGAAATGATATCTGGTTTATAGGGTGGTGATATTCTATGATAAACAGATTATTAAAAATATGTATTATAGCAATATGTGTAATATTTATAAGTATTAACATTAATACAATTGTATATTCAGCAGACAATCATGAGGTGCTACATCAAATAGAGGAAGAGCAAGCTGCTGACGCTGCTACTTCATCAGGGCAATCAAATGGACCGAGTAAAAAAAGTTCTACAAGTCATAGCTCAACAAGTAAATCTTCAGGTACAGAAAGTACAACTAATACAGATAGTGGTGCATGGGTATCAGACGCATTTTCTGCAGCATCAAGTTTTTTCTCTGAAAATGTAACTGATGAAATGGGAATAATAGAAAAACCACTAAATTTGTTTAGTGATATAGTAAAGGCAATAAATACAATCCTAATTGTAGCACTAGCTGGAATATCAGCAATTTCGTTATCTATAGTTGGTATTAGATATATAATTTCGATTGGCGGTAAACCTGAGCAACAAGGAAAAGCAAAACATGACTTACATAAAACAATTAGAGGAATGGCGTATGGTTTTGGAGCATTTTTTATATGGCAAATCGCAATGGGAATAGTAAAAGCAATTGTTGATGGTTTTGCAACACAGCCTTAAATATGATTTTAATATTTTAATTTTTATATATAATAAAGGAGGAATTAATTATGAGAACTTTACAAAAAATTTTAGTAATTTTGCTTATTGCAATATGTGTGATTTCTTTAATGCCAAAGAATATTGCGTTAGCTGCTAGTTCTGCATCAAGCGCAATAACGGACATTGAAAGTAAAACTGGAACAGACGACGTTGATGGAACAGATAAATTAACAGAAGTTGCAGGTAGAATTTTAACATTCTTACAAATTGCATCTGGTGTAGCAGCAGTTATTATGATAGCTGTAACAGGTTTTAGATACATAGTTGAAACACCAGAAGTAAAAGGAGAATTAAAAAAGAATATGTTCCCAATAATTGTTGGTATAATACTTGTATTCTTCGCTACATCAATAGCTAAGTTCTTTATAGGAATATTTAATAAATAATAATATTACAATAAGATTACAAAAGTATTACAAAACTATTAAAAATACAATTTTCGAAAAAAATTTATCGAAAATTGTATTTTTTTTTATTGTTTTATGATATAATGAAAATGTATAATTATAATCGAAAGGAAGGTGCTTTTATGGCTGGTGGTCCATATAATATACCAAGAAATACAAAGGGAGAAGGAAGGTTTTTTTATATATTTTCTACAAAAGCACTTATAGCAACTATAATCTTTGCTATTGTTGGTATGACAATTGCATATTCAATAGCTAGTTTGTTAGGTATTTTTGGTATAAAAGTAAGTAAAGCATTAATTGGTCTTATAGGAGCAGTTTTATTAGGAGTAATAGGATTTACAATCACATCCTTTAAAATACCGGATTCTAATAACTTCGAACTTACGAGAAAAACAGGTGGAGAATACATAGATCAGATAATAATTAGATATATAAAATTTAAGAAAAGACACAATAAAATTTATACACTTTATACGGAGGATAATAAAAATGAACGATAATATGGTTATGATTATGATAGTACTTGCGGTAATAGCACTTATATTTATAATGATTTTAATTGGAATCCTAGCTGTGATAAGCATAAAGGAAAAAAATGAAAAAAATAAAAGAAAAGAGGATGACGAATTAAATAAACAAGTAAAAAAATCCTCTGTTATATATACGGCTGAACCAATAATGGATTTCATGGAATTTGAAAAAATAGAAGATAATATGATTATTCAAAAGAACGGAAAATACTTGATGGTTGTTGAATGCCAAGGAATCAATTATGACTTGATGTCAGAGATGGAAAAGGTTGCAGTAGAGCAGGGATTTATCACTTTTTTAAATACTCTAAGATATCCTGTACAACTTTATATACAAACAAGAACCATAAACCTAGAGAGAAGTATAAGTGGATATAAAAGCAAATTAAGTGATATTCAAAAAAAATATACAAGTGCTCAAATTGAATATGAAAATATTTTAAAAGATAAAAAAACAACAAAGGCAGATATAGATAGAACTAAATATGAACTTGTAAAACAAAAAAATTTAAAAGAGTATACAGAGGATATTATTAGAGATATAGAAAGACAAAGCTTAAATCAAAGTATATTAAGCAAAAAATATTATGTAATAATTCCATGTTATAGGTCTGAAATGGCAGCTGGAGATTTTGATAAAACAGAAGTAGAAAGTATGGCTTTTTCTGAACTATATACAAGAGCAAGAGGTGTTATAAATGCGCTATTTGCTTGCCAAGTAATGGGAAGAGTTTTAAATTCAGAAGAGTTAGCAGAACTTTTATATATTGCATATAACAGAGATGAGGCAGATTTGTTCTGGATGGACAAAATAAAACAAGCAGGTTTTGAAGAACTATACTCTACTGCACCAGATATAATGAACAAAAAGATTAAATTGTTAGATAAACAAATTGAAGAAAAATCTATAGAATTGGCAAATAATAAGATAAATGAAGCTAGAAGGAAGCAAGACATAGAATATGATGAAAAAGAACGTAATAAAGAAGAGCTTATTAATAAAAAGGCTAAGGAATTAATAAAAAAGCATAAAAAATATATTGGGGAGGAAATTGCTCAGAAAGCTATTAACAGTATAGAAGACAGCGAAAAAGAAGAAACTGAATCAGAAAATCACAAAAAGATGAAAATAAGGAGGAAATAGATAATGGCATTGTTCAAAAAAAAGCAAAATAAGGAAGTCAAAGAAAAAAATAATGAGGAAGAATATAGAGTATTACATAAAAAAACAATAAAAGAAATTATTGCGCCCTCAGGAATAGATGCTTCTAAATTAGATTATATGGAAATTGTGTCTAATGTTACAAGATATGCAAGAAGCTTCTTTATATCAGGGCTTCCAAGGTCATGTATATTTCCAGAATTGTTTAGAAGTTTATATATGTTTGGAGATATAAATACATCAATATATATATATCCAATATCAGAAGAATCATCTCAAAAGGACTTAAATAAAACAATTGTTGAATTAGAGACAGAAAGAATTATGGCTAGTGAAAAAGGAAATATCAATAGAGAGAGCGATGTTTCTCAAAAAAGATACGAAACAGAAATACTAAGAGATCAAATTGCAGCTGGATTTAATAAATTATATGAAGCAACAATTGTTTCAACATTATTTGCGTATAGTTTGCAAGATTTAGACAGATTAACAAAACTTCTTTCAAATGAAATGTCAAAGTCATTAGTTAGTATAAAAAGTGCTTGGGCTATGCAAGAAGATGCTTTTAAAACTTGTTTGCCTTTAATGGAGAATAAAATAGATAAAAAACAGATTTTTGATAGACCTTCTATGGGAACAGTTTTTCCTTTTTTAACATCAGAAGTTGGACATCCAACAGGTGTTCCATTAGGAATTAATAAACAAACAGGTGAGCCAATTTTATTTGATAATTTTCACCCATCACTTACAAATTACAACATGGTTATATTTGCTAAATCTGGTGCAGGAAAATCAGTTACTATGAAGACCCTAATTTCTAGATCTTCTGTACTTATGGGAATAGAAAGTTTGGCGCTAGATGCTGAAGGAGAGTACTATGCTGTTGCAGAAGCGCTAGGTGGAATTAACATTATAGTTAGCCCAACGTCTAATACCATAATTAACGTTTTTGATATAGAAATAGAAAGAGCAAAAGATGCTATAACGGGTCGTGAAATAGAAACATTAAACATAGAAAATAAAATAGAAGACGTAACACAAGCTTTAATGACAATGGCAAAAGGTAGTACAAAAACAGAACAAGTAAACGAAATAACAAAACAAATTATTTCTGAATCTGTTGCAGCTGAATACGAGTCACTTAAAATAACATCAGATCCAGTTAGCTTGTATGAGAATGCCAGAAGTATTGGTACTTTTGGAAAGAAAAAGAAAAAAATGCCGACAATAGGATCATGGTATAAAAGGCTAGAATACATGGCAGGACAAAATCAAAATGAAGACTATAGATACCATTATAGTTATTTATTAAAGGTTATGAAGCAGTACGTAAGAGCATTTGGAGGACAAATGGCGTATTTTGATGGTCAATCTTCTTTCGAGCTTTTAGAAGGATCACCATTTATAAATATAGATATATCACAACTAGAAGAAAGATTTGCAAGACCGCTTGCTCAACAAATTTT
>CAYTEX010000059.1:0-2208 GCA_964437015.1 uncultured Clostridium sp.
TGAAAACGATGATTGTGATTTGATAAATTTCTTTTTGAGAAAAACGTTAATAGTACTAGGTACAACTGACTTTAAAGAATTATTAATAAAGCGTAAAATAGATTATGATAATTATATATTGGAAAAGAAAAAAAAGATTACAACAGGAGTTTATGATTTTCTATATTTGAATAATAAAGAAAAAATAAATAAATTTAAGAATATTTTCAATAATTATGTTAAAGCATACTATGTAAATTCCCAAAAACTATATAATAAGTATTTAGAAATTGAAGAGTATAGACAGCCGTTAATGATTGTAAATGATATTTTTAATAGTAGTATTTTTAAACCAGAACGATTAGAAAGATTTATGAGAGAAAATATTATTAACAGACCTTTGGTAATTGGTTGGGTCGGGAATGGTGAAAGAATGGAGGATAATATAGATTTAAAAGGATTAAATACTATTATAAAACCAGTAATTTCAAAATTGATTGATGAGGGATATTTATTTACAGAAGAATATGCTGATAGAAATGTACAATGGATTCCTCATACAGAGATGCCAGAATATTATAGGAAGATTGATTTATGTTTAATAACTTCAACGCATGAAGGTACACCTCTTCCTGCTTTAGAGGCAATGAGTTGTGGGATTCCATTGATTTCTACAGATGTAGGAGTAATAAACGAATTATTTGGTGAAAAGCAGAGAAAGTTTATTATTGGAAGTAGAGATTATGGAAAAAACGATGAGCAGATAAGAAACTTACTTAAACAAAAATTAATTGAATTCTACAATCATAGAGAATTATTTGAAGAGTTGTCTAAAGAAAATATAGAAAGTTT
Source organism: uncultured Clostridium sp. (assembly GCA_964437015.1). Taxonomy (GTDB): domain Bacteria; phylum Bacillota; class Clostridia; order TANB77; family CAG-508; genus CAG-269. Next base: position 832 of record CAYTEX010000059.1, read on the forward strand.
AAAAAAATATATAGAAATTAATAATATTAATAAATATGATAATTTTTTTGAGAGTTGTTTATAATATAAGAATATAATTTTTCAAAATAAATATCCCCCAGTTGAACTGAGGGATATTTATATCAAAATTCCTTACGAATAATATTTTTAAAATACATTACACCTGCAAATAATGCCATAGCGATAGATAAATAATATAAGTAAATTGTAATTTTAGAAAGACTGGTAAAGGTTTCAGAAAGTAGGGTAAAGACTATTGCTAAAAAAAGTAAAACAGTTGCAGCTTTGCCATACCATTTACTATGTACAGTTACAATTTTTTTCTTATATAAAACAGACGCAACGATTATCATAATAATTTCCTTAATGGAAAATACTATTAAAATCCAAAATGGAATTATTCTCTTAATTATTAAAGCTAGAATCGTACTAATTTGAGTTATTTTATCAGCAAGAGGATCCATAAGTTTTCCAAAATCTGAAGTTAAATCGAATTTTCTAGCAATAAAGCCATCTAGTATGTCAGTTAAATTAGCTATAATATAAAAAACTATTGCAAAAGTATATTGTTCATACAAAATTAATCCAAAAATTATTGGCACTAATAGTAATCTTAATATTGTTAGATAATTTGGTATAAGTTTTTTTTCAAATTTTAACATATATTTTCCTCTCTATACATTTTTCTACCAATTAACAATTAAAAACTAAAGAATCTTCTTTTTTCTCGATATTTATTTTTTGGCCATTTGAAATTTCACCTTTAAGAATTCTTTCAGAAACTTCATCTTCTATGTATCTTTGGATAGCTCTACGAAGTGGTCTAGCTCCAAATTTTAAATTAGTTCCTTTTTCTAATATGTATTCTTTAGCTTCTTTTGATATGTTTAAAGAAATATCTTTATTAGCTAAAGCATTTGATGTATCTTGTAACATTAAATCTACAATTTGTAATAATTCATCTTGAGTTAAACTATTAAATGTAACAATTTCATCAACTCTATTTAAAAATTCAGGTCTAAATACATCTTTTAATCGCTCTTCAATTTTAGCTTTGTCAACTGTAGCATTTCCAAAACCTATTGAATTATTATTTAAATTTGAACCTGCATTTGATGTCATTATAATAATTGTATTTTCAAAGCTAACAGTATTTCCTTGTGAGTCGGTAAGCCTTCCATCATCTAAGACTTGTAATAAAATATTGAATACATCTGGATGAGCTTTTTCTATTTCATCTAAAAGAATGATAGAATATGGATGACGCTTTACTTTGTCTGTTAGTTGACCGGCATCATCATAACCTACATATCCTGGAGGAGCACCAATTAATTTTGCTGTAGAGTTACTTTCCATATATTCTGACATATCGATTCT
>CAYTEX010000059.1:2218-5434 GCA_964437015.1 uncultured Clostridium sp.
GGGCTTTAGCTAAAGCAGTTTTACCAACACCTGTAGGACCTACAAATATGAATGAAGGTGGGCGTTTAGTTGATTTTAATCCAGCTCTATTTCTACGAATAGCTCTTGATACTGCTTCAACAGCTTCATTTTGCCCAATGATTTTTTTATGAAGATTTGTTTCTAAGTTTAAAAGCTTTTGTGTTTCTTCTTCAGTAATTTTACTTAGTGGAATTTTTGTCCAACTTTCAATAACGCCAGCTACATCTTGCAGGCTTAAGTTTTTTATTTCCATTGTAGAATTAATTTTATCAATTTCTTCCATTAATCTGCATTCCTCAGTTTTAAGAGCAGCAGCTTTTTGATAATCTTCTGTAGAGTCAGTGGTTACGGCTTCATCTTTTTGATCTTGAACTTCTTTTAATTGTTGTCTTAATAATTCTAATTTATACAAGTCTTTATTCTCTAGGTTTATTCTTGAACAAGCTTCATCTAAAATATCTATTGCTTTATCTGGTAAAAATCTATCATGTATATATTTTTCTGACATTATAACAGTTTGTTTTATAACATCTGTAGATATTTTTACTTTATGATAATCTTCATAGTATTTTTTGATTCCATCTAAAATGCCGATAGAGTCTGTAATAGATGGTTCTTCAACAAGGACCTGTTGGAATCTACGTTCTAAAGCTGTATCTTTTTCTATATATTTACGATACTCTTTAATTGTAGTAGTTCCGATAACTTGAACTTCACCATTTGCAAGTGCGGGTTTTAAAATATTGCCTGCATTCATAGAACTATCAGAATCTGATCCTGCACCAGCACCAATAATAGAGTGAATTTCATCAATTACTAAAATAATATTTCCATAATGTTTACATTCTTCTATAATGCCTTTCATTCTTGCTTCAAATTGACCTCTAAACTGAGTTCCAGCAATTACAGAAGTCATATCTAATAAATAAACCTCTTTATTTAAAAGTTTGGCAGGTACATTTTTAGAAGCGATTTTGATAGCTAAAGAATTTGCAATTGCAGTTTTACCAACACCTGGCTCACCAATTAGGCAAGGATTATTTTTAGAGCGTCTATTTAAAATTTGAATAACTCTTTGAAGTTCTTTATCTCTACCAATAACTGCATCTAACTCATTATTTTGTGCTTTAAAAGTAAGATTAGTTCCATAGGTATCTAAATATTTCTTTTTCTTATTAACATTTTTTTTCTTTTCTGGTTTAACCTTTTTCTTTATAGTAGCATTTGCTTCTTGAGCTTGATTTTGTCCACCAAAAATATTTCCGAAAATAGAACCAAGGGGAATAGCTCCAGCAAAAACCTTAGGACTTTGGTTTTCTTCATCATCAGTTTCTTCGTTATCCATTTGTTCTACTGGAATACCTCCAAATTCTAAACCTTCAATATCTCCTAAATTTTCAGAAAGATTTTTGAATAGTCCTTCAAGTTGTTTATTAACATCATTAGCATTTTTATTGAAAATCGTTTGATTTTGTGCTTTTAATATTTCATCTGTATTAATACCTTGTTTTTTAGCACAATTTATACATAAACCTTCCATTTCTCTTTTGCCATCAGGCATAATTTTACTAGAGAAAATAGAAGCTTGATACTTATTACACATTGAACATAACATAATTATAAATTCCTCATTTCTTTAATAATATACAAAAATACAACATATATGATACCGCAAAATTCAGATAAAGTCAAGCTACAAGTACAAGTGGCAAAAAATTTTATTTACTTATTGCTAAATAAAAAAATATAGTATATAATGCAAATATGAGAGGAGGAATTTTTATGGCAACTTATATAATAATAGCAATTATTGCTTATGCAATTGGTAGTATCAATTTTTCAGTAATTATTAGTAAAAAAATGGCAGGTTTTGACATTAGAGATAAAGGAAGTGGAAATGCAGGATCTACAAACATGCTAAGATCTATAGGTAAAAAAGCAGCCATACTTACTCTTATTTGTGATGTATTAAAAGGTGTAGTAGCTGTTTTGATTGCCGTAATAGCAGGAAAAATAGTTAAAAATGTTGATCAAGCAATGCTTGTTCAAATTGCAGGAATATTGGTTGTTATTGGTCACACTTTTCCTATATTTTTTGAGTTTAAAGGAGGAAAAGGTGTAGCAACATCATTAGGAGTTTTATTAATGATAAATTGGAAGATTGGACTTATTTGTTTAGTTTTTGCATTAGTTATAATGGCTCTTGGCAGAATTGTATCTTTAGGATCTGTTGGAGCAGCAATTTTGTGTCCTGTTCTTACATTGTTTATTCATTCTAATTATATAGTAGAAGCAACTGGAATAAAATATTTGGTATTTGGACTAATACTTGCTGCAATTGTAATATTCAATCACAGGGCAAATATTCAAAGAATAGCAAATGGTACTGAAAACAAATTAAGCTTTAAAAAATAAACAGTAAATTTAAAACAGCCAAAAATCCCCGGTACGAGTGGCAAAACAGCCTAAAATCTTCGGTACCAGTGGCACGAGAAAGGAAAATAAGATGAAACAAATTGCAATAATAGGAAGTGGAAGCTGGGGAGTAGCTCTTGCTATTCACTTAGCTAAAAATGGAAATAAGGTAAAAATATGGTCTTTTTCTGAAGAAGAAGCAAATCTTCTAAATAATGAGAAAAAATGTAAATTTTTACCACAAGCTGTAATACCAGACAATATAGAATGTAGAAATTCTTATGAAGAAGTTATAAAAGGTGCGGATATTATTTTACATGTTACTCCTTCAAAATTTACAAGGGATACAGTAAAACAATATAAACAATATGTAGATGTTAAAAATCAACCAATTGTTGTATGTTCAAAAGGTATAGAAAAGGAAACAGCACTTACATTAGATGAAGTAATTAAACAAGAAATATCAGATGCTAGAGTTGGAGCTCTATCTGGCCCAAGCCATGCAGAGGAAGTATCAATGGGAATTCCAACAGTTTTAGTTATTGCTTCAAATGACGAAGAAATAAAAGAAATCATTCAAGATGCATTTATGAATGAATTTATTCGTATATATACTTCAAATGATGTAAAAGGTGTTGAACTTGGAGGAGCTTTGAAAAACATAATTGCCTTTTGCGCAGGAGTTGCAGCAGGTCTTGGCTTTGGAGATAATACTTATGCAGCTTTAATAACAAGAGGATTAGTAGAAATAAGAAAATTGGGAATGGCTTTAGGTGGTGA
>CAYTEX010000059.1:5444-6946 GCA_964437015.1 uncultured Clostridium sp.
CACTTTCTATGGATTAACAGGGCTTGGAGATTTAATTGTTACTTGTTTAAGTGAACATTCTAGAAACAGAAAAGCTGGAAAATTGATAGGACAAGGAAAAACAATAGAAGAAACACGAAAAGAAGTGGGAATGACTATAGAGTCAATAGACAATATTGAAGTTGCAAAGGCTTTAGCTGACAAGCTAAATTTAGAACTTCCAATTTTAAATACTGTATATGATGTTTTGTATAATAATTTAAACCCAAAAGATGCTGTTAATATTTTAATGACAAGAGGAAGAAAAGAGGAGGATTAGAAGTAAGAAGTCGGATGTAGGAAGTATAAAATATTCTATTTCTGTATAAATTAAAATAAAAAAATGTATAATATAAATAAGAAAGGATGGATTAAAATGGAATTTTTTGATAAATTAACCAAAAAAGCAAGTGAAACATATAGAGGAGCTGCTGAAAAAACAGGAAAACTAGCTAAGGAGGCTAAACTAAAAATTAAAATAAATGAAAACAAATCAAAGATAAATGATATTTATGAGGAAATAGGAAAAAAAGTATATCAAAAACATACTTCAAATGAAGAAGTTTGTATAAAAAATGACTTAGAAGAAGAGTGTGCAAGGATTGACATTCTTTCATCTGAAATAGATTCTTATCATAAAGAAATTTTAGAATTATCAAATGTTAAGGCTTGTACAAATTGTGGTGAACATATGGCAAAAGAAGCAAAATTTTGTCCAAAATGTGGAACTGAACAACCAGAAATAAAAGAAGAGCCAGCTAAAGAAGTTGAAATCATAGATGATAATCAAGAAGAAAATGTATCAGATGAAAGTAATTCTACAGAGAATGTTCAAGAGGAAAATACAGATAACAATGAAAACGATGTAAATAATGAAAACAATGAAAATTGCGAAAACACAGAGAATTCTGAAGAGTAGTTTTTATTGAGGTAGGAAGTCAGATGTTGGATGTAGGATTTATAATTTCCTACTTCCTACATCCAACCTCAACAATTGCATAAGTTTAAAGATTAAACTAATACGGATATCTTTCAAAAAGATATTTTATCACTGTATTAGCATTTTGTTCAGAAATTTTTATATAAATATCTTTATCTAAATTAACCCACATTTTTATACTATATTTATTAATATTATCAACAAAAGCGCCTATTAAATCTGTCATTTCAATAGGATTTTTATATTGTTTTGTCCATTTGGTTTCATTTTCAATTTCTAAATTAGTATCATAGAATTTACTTAAAAATTTATTTAATTCACCTTTTTGTTTACTTTGTAAACGCACTTGAGCGAGCATGGTTTTACCTCCGAATTTTATTATAATAAATAAAAAACAAAATATTCGCATTTGATTGAAAAAAGTCAAAAAAAATGGTATAATCTGTTTATAGAGTAAATTGATTAGTCGCTGGTAAAATTCGAAAGGATTTACGAGAGGAAAGTCCGGGCTCCATAGAGCAAAGATGCTAGATAACGTCTAGTG
>CAYTEX010000060.1:0-6940 GCA_964437015.1 uncultured Clostridium sp.
ATATATGAAACAAAAGCTCCAATAGGATATGATATAACAAAACAAGATGGTTATATGAACAATAATGGAGAAGATCCATATTCGTTTAGTCAAGACAACAAATGGGTATATACAGGAAGAGCTGATATATATGCAAATACATTAGATAATAATGTACTAAAATATACAGTTACAAATAAAAAAGTAGTTGACAGATTACGTGGTAGAGTTTGGGTTGATAATCCAGATACAAAAGCAAATAATTATAATAACATTCTAGATGAGAATGGAAACGATAAGCTTATAGCAGGAATAAAAGTTACATTATTCGACCAAAATAATAAGGAAGTTGCTGTAACCACAACTGATGCTAATGGATATTATGAATTTACATCTAAGAATTCTCCAAATTATACAGGAGAAGATAAAAACCTATATTATTGGGAATTAGCTGGATCATATGTTGAATTTACATATGACAACCAAACATATATAGTAGTTGATCCATTTGTAGGCAATAGCCTAAATGTAAATTCTAAAGCAATAGAATATCAAATGACTGTTGATGAGCTAGAAGATGAAAAATTAACAGGAACAGAAGGAAATTTAGCAGGAAAAGCTATAACCTATAGAAATATTAATTTAACACCTGGACAAATTCTAGCAAATAATAAAGACAGTAATAAAGATTTAAAAACAACACCATTAACAGGATACTATAATAATGAGACTTATACAGTTGATGATATTAATCTTGGTATAAAGGAAAAGAGAAATCCAGAATATACTGTTTCTGAAACTTTAGAGTACATTAAAGTAAAAATGAAAGGATATACATACACTTATAAATACGGAGAAGATCCTGCAACACTTTCTACTTTTGTACCAAAAGTTGCAGAACAAAATTCTAAGGCAACATTTACAGCAGCAATGTATCCTACAGATATAGCATATAATATTGCTGAAAATACTGACGAAATGAAAGTTTATGTAGTATATGGAATATCGGTTAAAAATTCTGAAACAACAAATATAGATGATATTTATGCTGAGCAAAAACTATATCTAAATTCTTTAACAAATAAATATGATACTAATAGATATGAGTTAAGTACAACAGAAAATAATTCTGATAGTTCAGATTTTGCTCTATGGAGTGGAGAAAATGGTACAGCATCTTATGATGTAAACAATAATAGCAGTGTTTATAAAGATGGAATGGCACCACAAGAAACTAAGACATCATATATTCAATTTAGAATAAAAGAAGAAGCATTAAGAAAAATGTTAACACGTACATTGACAGAAGATGATATCGAATCAGCTCCTACTGTAGCTACAGCAAGTGCATATCATGAATACTTAAGAACTGATAACGTATGGAAAGATGATGCAAATGTTATAGCATTTAATGGAGTAAAAGGAACAGGATATCCAAGAGCTAATGCAAGCAATGAAAAATACTATGTTCATAAGTCTGTAAGTAAAGATGCGACTTCATCAGATTTATATATAAAACTAACATTATCTGATTCAAGAAAACTTTCTGGAACTGTATTTGAGGATTTTGTTACTGAAGAAAGCAAAGCTAATAATACAAGTTTAGGAAACGGTACTTTAGACGAAGGAGAAAATAACAGAGCATCAAAAGTAACTGTTGAATTGCTAAACGCTGATAAACAAACAGTTTCAAAACTTTATCAAGTTAATGATAGAGCAGTAGTATATGACAACAATAACGAATTACCAAATGCAAGTTTAAATACTACAGTAGGAGGAGAATATACATTTGATGGTGTAGTTCCAGGATACTATTATATAAGATTTACTTATGGTGATGGTACACAAAAAATGATTGATATCAATGGAAAAGAAGTTGATATTACATCTAAAGACTATAGATCAACAATTCTAAATAACAAAAGTATTATAGATGCTATGGAAGCTGCTAAAGGAAACAATGAGGCTGAAAAGATTAAATATGCTGAATGGTATAAAACAACAGGAAATACAAATTACTCAACAGCTGTAGATGATCAAACACAAAGAGGAAACGGATATATATATAATAAAGATGATGGAAAAGTATATGATACAGAAGGAAAAGAAACAACAGACATAAAAAATATAAATGCATATACTCCAATGATAGGTATTTCTATTGAAAATGATACAGCAAATGAAACAGCAGATAATGCAGGAACAAATCATAAAAATGAATATACAGGATTTAACTTTGGATTAATAAAAGAACCAGATACTAATATTGTTATTGAAAAGCAAATAATAGATGCTAGGTTTGAAAACCAAGCAGGAGTAACCTTAGATTCAGGAAATCCATCAAGTAAAGAAGCTACTTATGTAAGAGAATTAAGTGATGGATACTATAAAATGGAAATAGAACCTGATCAAATTTATGGCGCTAGTGTAAAACATACCTATAAAGTAACTATTACAAATATCTCACCAGAAGACTATACGGATAAATCATATTATGATTATGGAAAAGATGGAGTAACTAAAAAAGAGATTACTCCGATAGAAGTCGAGGATGACTTAGATCCAAAATATAACTATGAATCATTACCAAAAACAACAGTACAAACAACATCAAATGAAAGCAAAACATCAGGAGAAGTTACACTAACACCTGTAATAGAAAAAATTCAAAATAGTGATGGAACAACTACAGAAGTGAAACACATAAGCATGAAAGGTTTTGCATCACTTGCAAGTGGTGAAAGTACAACAATAACCTATACTGCAACAGCGCTAATTGGAAATAACGAAGAAGATCCAGTATATGAAAACTCTGCAAAACTTAATGCTGTAAAAGTAGATAAACTATCAACATTAAATACAGAAAGTGCTAAAGAAGAGCACTGGGCAACTGATAAAACAGTATTTACAATTACACCTACAACAGGTGAAAACAGAAGTGAAACATATTTTGTAATTGGAGCTATAGCATTAGCTATAATATCAGCAGGTTTAATACTAATAAAGAAAAAAGTTTTATAAAATAAAACTTTCAAAGAAGCGGAATTCCGTAGGGAATAACGCTTCTTTTTTTGTTTTTGTAACAAAAATGTAATAAGAATTTAAAAAATAAGGTTATTAAATTTTGAAAAGTGCCTTCCGTAAAGACTTAGAAGATAAAATTTGTAATATTTCTACTAATAGAAAAATACAGGTATTGCAAAAATAAAAAAAAGATGAAAAAATATATATAAATACATAAAGGAGGAAATATAACAATGTTTAAAACAAAAACATTTAATGCAATAGTAGCGCTAGAGATTATTTTAAGTATGACTTTATATTATTTTGTTTTAATTGGGTTTACTGCAGTAACATATGCAATAGATATAGTTGAAACTAATAATCATAATGTAGAGTTTTCTGCTTATTTTATTGATGAAAATGGAGAAAAAACAAATATTTCTGAAAAAAGTGTAAATGAGCAAGAATATCTATATGTTGATGTAACAGTAAAAAATGAAGGATATTTCAATGGAACAATTAAACTAAGTAATAGTAATTTCAATATTGTACCAAAGGTTTTATGTGATGGTATAGAAGAAATATCTGGAAACGAAGTAAAGCTAAAACAAATAAATTCTGGAACAACTCAAACTATCAAGTTTTTAGTAGAAGCTATTAAAGACGATAAAATAAATCTAGATATGCTAAATGGAAATACTCATGTTGTTTTAAACGGAAGTTATATAAATAGCAAAAATATTGATTCAGAGGAAAAGACTCAAATAAAAGGAACAACGGCAGTTAAAATTTCATGGGTTTCAAGTAAGGATATTTCATCAGAACTTGATGCAAAAGTAATTACAAATTCTATTTATGAATTAAATGGGGAGAAAAAGAGAATTGTTCAATTACAGATAGATAGTAAGGTAAAAAATAATGATTATCCTATTAATAATTCGACCATTAAACTAAATACTATAAAAAATATTGACCAAATAAAAGTATTTGCAAGAAGCACAAATGCAACAAATGATATAATTTCTTTTTCGGAAAAAAATTATAAATACGATAAAACAAATGGAATACTAGAAATTAATGTTCAAAATGATGACAATCAAAATATTTCATGGAAGAAAAACAGCCAAGATACATTCATTGTAACACTAACATTAAACGAAAATGAAGAAATAAGTAATGAAAATATAGCAATCAATAGTAACATTGTTACTTATGATAATAAAATACTTCAAAATACTTTAAGTATAGTTGTAAATGAAGAAATAGACGGAATTGTAACTAGTGAGCTTTTAGCTAAAGAAGATTATATTTATAAAGGAAAATTATATACAGGGGAAGAAAGAACATATCAAACAGCATCAAAAGTATATGTAAATTATAGTGATTTAGTAAACAAAATTACAATAAATGAATATGATTCAAAATATTTAAACAATGAAGAAGCAATTGATGCAAATATTTTATACAAAGAAACAATTATAAACAGAGAAAACTTTTTAAATATACTTGGAAATGACGGATTTATTATTATAAAAAATGAAGATGGAACAGTAATTTCAAATATAAATAATACAACACAAACTGATAAAAACGGAAATATAATAGTAACACACAATATAGTGACTAAGCATTTGGTAATTGAAACAAGTAAGCCTGTAAGAGAAGGAATATTAAATATTGTTCATACAAAATCTATTATAAATGATAGTTTAACAAGAGATGAAATAAATAGTATAAATAAAATTGAAGAAAAATCAGATTTAAATTATAATGAGAAAAATATTTTAAGCCAAAACAAAAAAGAAATAGAATTAAGAAATACAGCTTCAAAAGCAAAATTTGAAATTGAACCTACTAAATTAACAGCAATGGGAAAAAATGCCAATGTTAAAATGACAGTAGTTTTAGAAAATAACAAAGAAGAAAGAGACTTGTATCAAAACCCTGTGGTAAAAATAAAACTACCAATACAAGTAAAAGATATATCAGCAAAATGTAAAGTTATGTACAAAAACGGTTTAGAGTTATCTAATGCAAACATATATAAAGAAAATGATAACTATATAATAGAAATCAAATTAGACGGAACTCAAACTGTATATAATACTGACATAGTAGATGGAACAATGATAATAATATATGCAGATATTGAGTTACAAGAAAATAGTTTAAGTAGTACTGAAGAAATTTCAATGAGCTATACAAATGAATTTGCTACATCATATGAAGATAATGGTGAGCAAAAAGTAAATATTCAATTAGAAGAAATTCCAGAAGAAATAAGAAATAAAATTGAAGAACAGAAAAAAAATAATATTTTAAAAACACAAGAAGCTGAACAACAACCAATTACAACAACATTAAAAGGATATGTTGGTGACCAGGAATTAGCTGAAGGAGATGTTGTATATACAGGAGAGATTATAAGATACGAAATAGGTATAGAAAACAATACAAATGAAGCTATAGAAAATGTAAATATTCAAGCTAGAATACCAGAGGGAACAAAGTATGTTGAATATACTAAGAGCGCAAATAAAGGAAAATACATAGAAAAAGAAATAGAAAATAACATATTTAGAGAGACTATAGAAAATATAGAGCCTGGAGATAGCAATAAAATACAGCGTGAGTATGAAGTTAAGGTAGAAGATGATACTGAAATAGCCAATATTACAAATACTTTACAGTTGAATTATAATGATACAAATTCTGAAAAGACACTTCAATATAAAGTTGAAAAGGCAGAATTAAAAGTAGAACTTTGTGGAATAGGGGATTTGGGTGATTACATTAGCCATGGTGAGTCATATGGATTTGTAATAGATGTAACAAATATTTCTGATAAAGATGTGGAAAATGTAAAAATAAAAACAATTACGAATTCGTCTTACAAATTACAAGAATTTATAAACAAAGATACGTTTGAGACTATTACAGAATCAAATCCTTTAGAAATTGAAAAAATTGAAAAAGGAAAAACATATTCATGTTATGTTAGTATAAGTGCAGAAAAAAGTGAAGATAAATATGCAAGTATTTATGTGACTGCAAATGATATATATAGGTCTGGGGCACATAAAAGATTGGTTGAGAAATCAAGTATTGAAACAGAATTAACTTCTAATAGTCAAAATACAAAAGTTAAATATGGAGATAACATCATTTACAATTTAAGAGTAAAAAATACAGGAGATGTTGTACAAAAAGTCTTTGGGATGTATCAGTCGATTTCTAAGTATGCTGAAGTAAAAAGTGTAGAAGTTAATGGAAATGAACTTGAATATAATAGAATGAATGGATATATTATAAAAGATGAAAAAAATGTAGAAGGTGAAGAAAACATAGAAAATGGAGAAACCACAGAAGGCGAAGAAAGTGAAGATGATGATTATGTAATAGGATTTAGCTATGAAGAGGATTTGGAGGAAAATAGCGAATTTAATGTGGTTATAACTGCGCAAATAGTAAAAGAACCAGAAGAAAACAACGAAGATATAATTAGTTATGCGAAAGTAAATGAATATATTACCGAAAAGGTAACGCATACTTTAGAAAAGACAACTGATAAAAAAGACGAGGACGATTATGATAAAGAAGATGATGATGATAATCAAGCTGATACAGATAAACAAGATGATGATAGTAAACAAGATAGCGATAAATCAGATAATAAAAATACATATTCAATAAGTGGAAGAATTTGGATAGATGAAAATAAAGATGGAAAAAGAGATACAAATGAAAATAGTACAAATAATGCTAAAGTAAGATTACTAAATACAGATACTAATTCTATTGCTACTGTTGAAAGCAAAAATGGTAGCTATAAATTTGAAAACCTTGAAAAAGGTAAATATATAGTTATATTTAATTATGATAAAAGCAAATATAGTTTAACAAAATATCAAGCAGAAAATATAAGTCAAGATATGAATTCAGATGCTGAAAATAATAA
>CAYTEX010000061.1:0-2004 GCA_964437015.1 uncultured Clostridium sp.
TCCTCCACCTATTACTATGACTTTCATCTACCTCTTACCCCTAGCCTTAAAATGTTAATATATCAGTTTTATGTATTTTAATTAATCATATATTATAATTAAAAAATCGCTCCTACAATTATTCCGATTAATGCACCAACTATAACTTGTGTTGGTGTATGTCCAAGTGCTTCTAATAGCTTTTCTTGAACTTCTAATCCGGTTAACCCTGGAGTTTCAATTATTTTGTTCAATACGGTAGCCTGTTTTCCAGCAGCTCTTCGTACTCCAGCTGCATCATACATTACAACTAAAGAAAAAATCATTGAAACTGCAAAAGCATAACTTCCAAAACCTGCAGCTTTACCTATCATTACAGTTATAACCATAACAACAGCTGAGTGAGAACTTGGCATACCTCCAGCTCCAAATATTCTTTTAAAATTAAATCTTTTGATTGTAACTAAATCCCAAATCACCTTAAAGCTTTGTATTGAAAGCCATGTAAAAAAAGGTATCCATAAAAATTTATTGTGAAAAAATTCATATAATATGTTCATCTTTATCCCCCATATTTCTCACTATTCTTCTGTTGAAAAATTTTCTTCATTCATTTCGCCATTTTTTTCTAAAATTATTGTAATCTTTTTCTCAGCATCTTGTAAAAGTTTATTACATTCTTTTGAAATCTTCATACCTTCTTCAAACTTTTTTAAAGAGTCTTCTAAACTTGAATCTCCTTTTTCTAATTCAGTTACAATTTCTTCTAATTTTTTTATTTTTGTTTCAAAGTTTTCTTGTTTCATAGTTTTAAAGTTTATCCTTTCTGGTAAAGTTCAATACCAATAATCTCCAACAGCCTACTTCAATATTTTCGCTTTCTTTTCTCCATCAATTAGTCTAATCTGTATCTCATCTCCGATAATTAATTCTTTACTTGATTTAATTAATTTATTATCTTTTTCAATTATCGAATATCCTCTTGTTAATGTTTTTAGAGGACTCAATGCATCTAATTTTGTTATTTGCTCAATAAATTTATTTTCAGATTCCTTTTGTTTTAACTTAACTGTGTTTTCTATAATTTTTACATATTTATCTACTCTTAAATAATTATTTTGTATTTCTTGCAATGGATTTGTAAAAACCCTAGAATTAGTTAATTTATTTAGTTTTAAATTTAACAGTTCTATTTTCTTTTTTAAAATAACTCTTGCTCTCTCTTTCAAAGAATTTATCTTTTCCTTTAATTCATATATATCTGGATTTGCAAGTTCTGCAGCAGCAGATGGTGTAGGTGCTCTTAAATCTGCTACAAAATCTGCTATTGTAAAATCAGTTTCATGTCCTACTGCAGATATTATAGGAATTTTTGATTCATAAATAGCTCTCGCAACAATTTCTTCATTAAAAGGCCATAGGTCTTCTAATGAACCTCCTCCTCTTGCTAAAATTATTACATCAGCATAGTTATTTTCGTTCATAGTTTTTATGCCTTTAACAATTTCTTTTGCTGCCCCAGGTCCTTGAACAGGCACTGGTAAAAGTCTAATATAGCAATTTGGATTTCTTCTAGTTGAAACATTTATAATATCTCTTATTACTGCTCCTGTTTGAGAAGATAAAACTCCAATAATTTTTGGCATCATTGGAATTTTCTTTTTATGAGTTTCATCAAACAATCCTTCTTTTTCTAAATCATTTTTTAATTTTTCGAATTTTGCATATAGATCTCCTATGCCCTGTCCTTGCATTGCTTTAGCATATATTTGATAAATCCCGTCTCTTTCAAAAACTGAAACTCCACCAAATATAATCACTTTCATTCCATCTTTAGGCTTAAAATTTATTCGCTCTGCATAAGATTTAAACATTACACATTTTATTAAAGATTTATCATCTTTTAATGTAAAATAAAAGTGGCCAGTATAATGAGCTTTAAAGTTTGAAATTTCGCCTTTTACTACAACAGAATTTAAAGCCTCGTCTTGAGCTATTTTATCTTTTATATATAAATTCAAATCT
>CAYTEX010000061.1:2014-6846 GCA_964437015.1 uncultured Clostridium sp.
TACATATTAAAATGGGAGAAACTTTCATTTTGACCGTATTATAAATCAGAATATAAAATTAACCTAAATTTTATAACTACCCTAAGAAACAGGACTAAGATGACTATTGTCACAAATTTATATATAAATTCAAATCTGATACTGTAACAGCCATTGCTTCGTAATTCATACATAGTTTCCTTCCTATAATTCCTTAACAACCTTTGCTAATGCTCCATTTATAAATTTACTTGAAGTTTCTTCTCCATAGGTTTTTGCAAGTTCTACAACCTCGTTTATTTCAACTTTATAAGGAATATCTTTGTATTTAATCTCATAAATGGCCAATTTTAAAAGGCTCAAACTAATTTTAGAAATTCTTTCTATTTTCCACTCCTGAGTAAGAGAGTCTTGAATTATTTTATTAATTTCTTCTTTATGATCTTCTATTCCATTTATACAGTCTTTTATATAATTAATAGCTTGCTTATCATTTATTTCATTACTTTCTAAATATAGTTCTGTTTGTTCTTCTAAATCATGTATTTTCTGAATTTCCAAGCTATATATTAGTTTAAATGCTAGTTCTCTTATTTCAGTTCTTCTCATATTAGTTCATTTGCCAAGCTTGGCAAATAATCCCCCTTTATTTACATTCTATCAATAAAATTTTTTACTTTATCTTTAACAGTTTCTTTATTCTGTTGAATATAATTTCCAACAAATGCACCCATCACTATTAAAATTACTGCTAATATTAAATTATATATTCTTGTTGCAAGTATTAGAATTGCTATAACAACACCAATTATTGCTCCTTTGTATGTGTTCCAAAAATTTTTAAAATTTTCCATAATTCAAAAAGTCCTTTCTATACTATCGTTATTCTTTAATCTCGTCCTTTTTTTTATCAACAGCAATGTCTTTAATCTTTACATTTACTTCTTTTACATCTAAATCTGATGTTTTCTTTATTGCTTCTTTTATTTTATTTTGCATATTTATTGTAAGCTCTTTAATAACAACACTTTTTCCAACTACCAAATTTACATTTATAATTAAGTTATTTAGATTATCAAAATCTGTTGAAACTGATGTATTTTCTACACTGTCAAATTCTTTTACTACATTTTGTACAATATTTTCTATTGTAGATTTTGATATTAAAAGCTTTCCATTATCATTTTGCATTAAAACCCCTTGTTTTTTGTTCTTTTTATCTGATGATTCAAAGAATATTCCTTTAATACTGCAAAGTAGACAAACAATTGCTAGTCCCAATATTACTTTAGAAGTTGTATCATTCGCTAATGCCATATTTGCAAATGTATTTACAGTATTTAGTTCTATCCAACCTACAATAACACATATTATTAATATTGATGCTAAAAACATTAAAACAGAAAATAATGCTAATATTATTTTATCTAATTTTTTCATTTTATATTTAATCAGCTTAATATAGCTGATTTCCTCCTTTCAACTATACTTACTATTCTTCTGTATTTTCCTCATTTTTTTCTTCTGTGTCTTCTTCTGTAATTTTTTGTGTATTAACGCCTTGTATGTGAACATTAACCTCTTCAACTTTTAATCCTGTCATATCTTCAACTGACTTTTTTACTTTATTTTGAATTTCGAATGCAACATCTGGAATTCTTGCTCCATATTCCACAATTATGTTTACATCAATTTTAGCTTTATTATTTTCGGTTTCTACTTTGATTCCTTTAGCTAAATTTTTCTTTCCTTTTAAAACTTCTGTAATTCCTCCTGCAAATCCTCCAGCCATAGCAAATACTCCGTTTACTTCTGATACAGCAACTCCCGCAATAACAGCAATTACATCACTAGCAATTTGTATTCCTTCTGAAGTATTTTCTACTTCTTCTAAAATTTCTACATTTTCGTTATTATTTTCTTCCATATTTTTATCCTCCTAAAAAATATTTGTATAATTAGTATACCAGTTTTTGCTAAATTTTACAACTGTTTTTGGAAAGTTTAATAAAAAAAGCTATGTTGCTTCACATTTGCCTCAATAAATAATTTTTATTGTATGCTTTTGATAATAAACTGTAAGTAATATCAAAAAACAAGGTCATTTAACCTTGTTTTTTGATACATTTATTCATCTGCCTGAGTTTTTTGATTTTCTTCTCTAATTTTACGTAATGCCTTAAATTGCTCTTCATCAACTGTTACTCCTTGTTCTTTTGCA
Organism: uncultured Clostridium sp.; assembly: GCA_964437015.1. GTDB lineage: Bacteria > Bacillota > Clostridia > TANB77 > CAG-508 > CAG-269. The sequence goes on from CAYTEX010000061.1 coordinate 4,215, forward strand.
TATTGTATTATATTCAACAACCATTCTAAATCTATTTTCGTATCAATTATATCATCTATCTCTATTGATTTAGATAACATTTTTCCATTAAGATAATCTCTTTTTAATCCATTTTCATCATCTTGTTTTTTTAGAAAATATCCCGCATTTTTTAATAATTCATTTATTGCTGTATAATCTTCTTCAGAGATTTTCCTTCCAATTCGTATTTCACTATTTTTTTCCTTATTTATTCTAAATTGAACTATATTGTTTTCGCCTTCAATTGTAAAAATATATCTCCATGGATCATTCACATAGTGACTTCTAAATTCTGCCTGTTTTATTGAATTTCCTCTTATTTTTTTATATTGGTTTGGTACAGGCTTCTCCACCCCCCTATATCTATATTGTTCTTCCAACTGTTCTGATAGTTGTTCTGGTCCAAAATAATTTGCAAATGAATTCCTTGAACATTCGTGATATTTTTTTTCTTCTCTATAATTACAAACAAATTCTTTTTTAGTTGGATTAAATGTATAATATTCTGATATAATTATAGGCCACATTGAATTATATTCATCCTTTTGATATACACACTTTATGCTATTTAAATCCAGTTGAAATAAAAACTCAAGTATTCTTCCTGGTTCTTCTCCGAAATGATTCTCGAATTATTTTTATTTCTAATTTATTATTACCTTTAATTTGAAAATGGCATTTTCCATATCCAATATGTTCTAACATATTTTTTTTAATTTCTGCTCTTCTTAAAATCTCCATAAATTTATATTCATCAAAATAATCTCGAAATCTATGGTCATATTCATCCGCAAATTTTAAAATTACATTTTCATATATATTCCACTTGTTCTTTATAGAAGCACAAAGAGCTTCTGTATTGTCTGAATCGCTTATTCTTAAGCTATCTGTAAAACTACTCATTTTTTCCTCCTGGTTCGAATATACATAACATATTATCACAACTCAAAGGTTATGTCAACAATATCTTTTATTCTCTCATATTTCTTACATAAATATAAATATCCAATTAATGCTTCAAAAGCTGTTGCATACATATATTCTTGTACATTTGAGTTTTTAGGTAAATGATGGTTATTTGCATTTCTTGCTCTTCTTACTATATCTTTCTCTTCTTCTGTAAGTTTATCATTTAATTCTTGTAATAATTTTGCTTGTGCCCCTGCCTTTACATATTTAATTGCTTCTATATGTAATTTATGTGGATTTAGTTTTGTTGTATTTACTAAATGTGTTCGTATAAACAATTCATAAACACAATCTCCTACATATGCCCAAACAAGTGGCGACATTTGATTAACTTCTTCCTCACTTTTATTAAATGGTATAAAATCTTCAATATTCATATTCCAGTTTTTTGCTCCCTCTTATCTTTATAGTTTTTTTATAACTTAAAATTATTGGTTTCGTCTCCCATTTCTAACTTCCAAGCTCTTAGTTCTTACATCTCTCTAATGTAATCTTCCCAATTTTTCCGCTTCTGAAATCATCTAAAATAATTCTTGCAACTTTTTCGTCATCAACCTGTCCTCCCGAAATAATTGCACCTCTTTTTTTCCCTATTTCAAGCATTATTTCATAAATGTTATAATTCTCTGGTTCATCACGATTTAATATTTCTTCTATATGTTCTACACTTATTTTATATCTTTCAGAAACATTACTTCTATAGTTTTCTAATAAATATTTTAACAATTCATATGCAATTTCTGTTTGAGGTAATACATCGTCTTTAATAGAACCCGTATATGCTAAATTTAAAGCAACTTGATTGCTTTCAAATTTTGGCCATAAAACCCCTGGTGTATCTAAAAGTTCTATTTTGTCATTTAATCTAATCCATTGTTTTTTCTTTGTAACTCCTGGCTTATTACCAACTTCTAGTCTACTTGCTTTAGACACTCTGTTTATAAATGATGATTTACCAACATTTGGAATACCCAAAATCATTGCACGAATTTTTCTACCTGTTCTACCTTTTGATGCGTATTCTTGCATTTGACCTTCTTTTATTTTTTCGATTGCACGTAAAACTTCATTTACTCCACGTCCACTATTTGAATCACATTCTATAGCTATTAAACCATTTTCTTTAAAAGACTTTATCCATTTTTCATTTTCTTTTTTGTCTGATAAGTCACATTTGTTTAAAACTATTATCCTATCTTTGTTTTTAGTAATTTCAGCTATATCTGGATTTCGACTCGAAATTGGTATTCTACTATCCACTAATTCTATTACAACATCAATTAATTTTAAATCTTCTATTATTTCTCTTCTTGTTTTTGCCATATGGCCTGGGTACCACTGAATCCTTGTACTTGGCAACTTTTCTTTTTTATCTTCCATATTACTCACTTTCCTTTTATTTCTTATATTTTATTATATCTTTTATCTCCCCACCAATTAGGAACCAAATCTTTTAATAAAACTACCTTTCTACTTTCATAATCTGTTAGTATTTCCATATTTCTATTTTCATAAGATAATTGCATTAAGAATTCTCTACAAGCACCACAAGGCATTCCACCATTAGTTTTAGGTGGTTCGTTTCTGAAAGCAATCATTCTTTTAATTTTTGTTTCTCCTGTATTAATATACATATTAAGTG
>CAYTEX010000062.1:0-6744 GCA_964437015.1 uncultured Clostridium sp.
AGGAATAAAAAATGGCAGTAGTTGCAATGAAACAATTACTAGAAGCTGGTGTTCACTTTGGACATCAAACAAGAAGATGGGATCCTAGAATGGCTGAATACATATTTCAAGCTAGAAATGGAATTCACATCATCGATTTACAAAAAACATCTAAAAAATTAGATGAAGCTTACGAATTTATCAGAAGTCAAGCTGAAGAAGGAAAAACAATCCTTTTCGTAGGTACAAAAAAACAAGCACAAGAGTGCATTAAAGAAGCCGCTGAAAAATGTGGTATGTTCTATGTTGATCAAAGATGGTTAGGTGGAATGCTTACAAATTTCAATACTATCAAAACTAGAATAAAAAGATTAAAAGACTTAGAAGCAATGCAAGAAGATGGAACATTTGATGTTTTACCTAAAAAAGAGGTTATTTTATTAAAGAAAGAAATGGAAAAACTTGAAACAAACCTAGGTGGAATTAAAGACATGGAAGAAATGCCTGGAGTTATATTCTTAGTTGATCCTAAAAAAGAAGCAAATGCTATAAGTGAAGCTAAAAAATTAAATATTCCTACAGTTGGAATAGTAGACACAAATTGCAATCCAGAAGTATTAGATTATCCAATTCCTGGAAATGATGATGCAATAAGAGCTGTTAAATTAGTAACAGATGTTATGGCAAATGCAGTTATCGAAGGAAAACAAGGAGAAAGCTTTGAACAAGTTATATCTGAAGATAGCGAAGAAGAACAAGTAGTTGAAGAAGAAAAAGCACCTGAAACTATGGAAGAAGTAGTTGCTAATTCAGAAGAAACTGTTGAAGAATAATAATTGTAATAATAGAAGTTGGATATTAGAAGTTAGAAGCTAGTATAGAAATCTGATTTCTAGTATCCATTTTTAATTTATTTATAAATTTATAATATAAAAAAAGGGAGGAATTTTTTATGGCAACAATCACAGCCGGAATGGTTAAAGATTTAAGAGAAAAAACAGGTGCAGGAATGATGGACTGCAAAAAAGTTTTAACAGAAGCAGATGGAGACATGGAAAAGGCAATTGAACTTTTAAGAGAAAGAGGAATTGCAAAAGCTGCAAAAAAATCTGATAGAATAGCAGCAGAAGGTTTAGTTTTAGGATATGTTTCAGAAGATCAAAAAGTTGGAGCTGTTGTAGAAGTTAATTCAGAAACAGACTTTGTTGCTCAAAATAATGAATTTAGAAACTTTGTTGAATCTGTTGCTAAACAAATTGTAATAAAAAATCCTACAGATGTAGAAAGCCTATTAGAACAAGAGTCAATTGATGAAGCAGGAAAAAAAGTTTCAGAAGTTTTAATTGATAAAACAGCAAAAATAGGTGAAAAATTAAGCATTCGTAGATTTACAAGATATGAAACTACAGAAGGTTTAATTGAAAAATATATTCATGGAGATGGAAAAATAGCTGTTTTAGTAAATCTAAAAGGAGGAGACTCTAATTTAGCTAAAGATATTTGTATGCAAATAGCAGCAGCTAGACCAGAATACCTAAATAGAGAAGCTGTTCCTCAAGAAAGACTAGATAAAGAAATGGAAATATTAAAAGTTCAAGCTATGAATGAAGGCAAACCAGAAGCTATTGCAGAAAAAATTGTTCAAGGTAGAGTTGGAAAATTCTATAGTGAAATTTGTTTAGTTGAGCAAGAATTTGTTAAAAATCCAGATATTAAAGTAAAAGAACTATTACAACAAAACAATGCAGAAATAGTTGAATTTGCTAGACTTGAAAAAGGTGAAGGAATAGAAAAGAAAGAAGAAAACTTTGCTGAAGAAGTTATGAAACAAATTAAATAAGATAAAAATATTCATTTAACTCCGATAATAAACATATAATGTATTATCGGAGGTTTTTTTATGTTTCTTATTGTAAATAAAGATAAAATATATGCATATGTAGTATCAGTGTTAACAGTTGCTATATTATTTTTTACATCTTATTTTATTAATTCAAATAATGAAAATACAGAGATTACATCAACTAATATAGAAAATAATTTAAATTCTGAAAATACTGTATCTGATTTAGTATCAAATGACGAAATAATTGAAATACAAGGTATAAATTAGACATTACAGGGATATAATTTATAGAGAATATAATTAGAAGGGAATTGTATAATGCCTTTTATTGGAGTTTATGCTAAAGAAAATGATAGTAATTTCATTAAAAATGAAATTGGTAAAATTGGTACTAAAAATAATTTTGAAATAATTAATATTAATAAAAAGAACTTATCAAATTTAAAAAATATTAGATTTGATGCTTTGATTATTAAAGATAGATTGTCTGATTTATTAAACACATCTAATTATATAAAAAAAATTATAGAAAATGCTAATTATTTGATAGTTAATAATGATATTGAAAATGAAGTAGATATTGAAAAAATTCAAGATAAAATTATTACATACGGTTTTAAATCAAATGCAGATATAAGTGTTTCTAGTATAAAGGAAGAAAAAATAATGATATGTATTCAAAGAAAAATACAAAAATCAAATAATGATTTACTTGAAGAACAAGAAATTAATGTAAAAATAGGTAAGCATAACATAAATAAATTGTACAACATACTTGCACTTTATACTATTTTAATGGTTTATAATGAGAAATTTTAGAAAAAATGCAAAAAAATAACTTTTTATGTAGACAAATCCAAAAAAATGTTGTATAATAATGGAAGTGAGATTTTAGAATACAAAAAATAAAAGACTACACTAGATAAATCCAAAAAAGAAATAGGGAGGAATTTAAATTGGATACAAATTATTTAGAGAATAACTACTTAACTTTAGTAGGAAAGGTAACATCTGAAAAGAGATTTAGTCACGAAATTTATGGAGAAAGTTTTTACGCATTTGACCTTCAAATCCCACGTTTAAGTGGAAGCGAGGATATCATTCCAATAACAGTTTCTGAAAGATTAATTAATGATGAAATGATGCAAATTGGAACAAGATTATTAATTAAAGGTCAATTTAGATCTTATAACAGTTATGAAAATGAAAAGAACAGATTAATACTTACTGTATTTGCCAAAGATGTTAAAAAATTAGAAGAAGATGAGCAAGAACATAAAATTGATGAAAATGGAAACGAAGTAATTGCTAATGATTTTGCAAGAAAAGATATTGTTACAAACGAAGTAGTATTAATAGGATATATATGTAAAAAGCCTATTTACAGACAAACACCATTTGGAAGAGAAATTGCAGATATATTACTTGCAGTAAATAGAGCATATAATAAATCTGACTATATACCATCAATAGCATGGGGAAGAAATGCTAGATTCTGTCAAAACCTAGAAGTTGGAACAGAGGTAAAAATTGTTGGTAGAATTCAATCAAGAAAATATGAAAAGAAATATGAAGACGGTACAGTTGAAAACAAAGTTGCTTATGAGGTTTCAATTGGAAGTTTAGAAATTGTAAAAAATGCTGAAAATAATGAACAAAACGAAGAGAATGAAGATACAGAGCAAGAAGAAGCTATATAAATAAAAAAGTCATTGTGAAAACAATGGCTTTTTTATTTATATAAACTTTAATTAAATGTTATTTGTAAAAATTAATTATTATGATATAATCTAAAAAGTGTTTGAAAAGATAAAATACAAGAAGAAAAGGATAAATAAAATATGGATGAACGTGTAAAAAAATTTTTTAGAAGAAATGATATTAATCCGAAAAGAATTTGTCAGTGTGAAGAGGGAAAAATAAAAAGTCCTAAAGAAATTAATAGCATAGTTGCTAATTATGCTATTCGTAGACCAGTTGAATGGGCATATTTAAGTATAGAGGATATAGTAGGTTACGATAATTGTCCAAATGATAAAAGTTTTATAACAGATATCATAGAAAATTTTTTTGGTAGTAAAGGTGGGGATTATCTTAGAAGAAGTATAGGATTATTAGATTATACTACCAGAGATGCACTACAAAAAATAGATTTTAGAACTAAAGAAATGTTTGTAAATGAAATGGATGATAATATATATATAATGTCTATAAATGGAATACATAGATATATAGTATTAAGACTATTATATTTAAGTGAGTATGTCAAAGCAAAAGGAAATAAAGGAGAAATAGATAGGTTAAAAGAAAAATATAAAATTGAAGTTAAATTAAGTAGATTAGATAAAATAAAAACATATTGCAAATTTCTTCTTATGACTTCAAAATGCGGAATTAAAGATATTGAAGCAGAATATGATGGAAAAAACTGGAGATATACAGGAAAATTTTTTATAATTAAAAAAAATAATGAAAAAATTGTAATTGAAACAGATGAAGATCTTATAGAATATGTTAGAAATCAAGCTAAAATAATTAATCAAAGCATTGGAAACTTACAGTGGTATTATGGTAAATATGAGTCTTTTAGAAATTTTTTAGAAGAACATTTTGCAGATACTTTAGATATTAAACAACTAGATAATGGTAAAATTAATGAAGAAAAAGGAATTATTGATTTATGGTAAAGTTTGAAAAAAGTGATTTATTAAATTTCGAGAATGAAGAATTAAATAAAAAAGTTACTGAATTATATGAACTTTCAGATGAAGAAAAAAAATTAGGGTTTGCTACGATAAATGATGATGATGAAAATCCAATATATGTGTATGTAAAAAAAGAATTTAGAGGAAATCGGATACGGAAAAATATTATTTAATAATATAATTGATGAGCTAAAGAAAAAGGGAGTAGATGATTTTGAGATAACAGTAGATAGTAATAATTATATAATTATTAGAATAATAGAAGGAAGACAAGGTCTGCAATTAAGTCGTAACCGTGATAAAATAAAATATGTGGTTAAAACATAGAATATAATAAAAAAGCACTCATTTAATAATTTTTACTAAACGAGTGTTTTTTATTTTATAGCATTAATAAATGAATCAATAAGAATTTTTATACTAGGATTTTCAGAATAGATTTTTAAAAAATAATTTTTAGTATAAGGTATATGCCATAAAATTACTAAAAGTATAATTAAAGTTGCTATAGCAATAACTATAGAAGCAAAATTTATTAATTTTTGTTTAAATGTTTTTTCATATCTTATGTTATAGCCCATGTTTTTTAGATTTCTTATATATGCATCATGATAAGCTTTTTTATATATGTTGTTGTAATATTCTTGGTTAAAATTTCCTTTAGGTGTAGTAGTTGTATTATTTTTATTGGAATGGTATGTAACAGATTTTTTAGTATTAGAACTATTAGGATTAACTGTATTTGCTTGTGAATTAATATTTTGATTGTAACTTTGTTGCTGATTAATTCGACTTGCATTTAATTTTTTATCATAGCTTTCTTTTTTTGCAGCATCAGAAAGAATCTCGTAGGCTTCATTTATAACTTTTATTTTGTTTTCAGCTTCATGCTTATTTTCGTTTGGCTGTAAATCAGGATGATATTTTTTAACTAATGCTTTATAAGCTTTTTCAATAACTTCTGCTGATGCTTTTTCTGATACCTCTAATATTTCATAGTAATTAATCATAATTAATCCTTCCAATTAAATAAACTATATACTATTATAACACAAATTGAAAAATTGTCAAAATATGCCAAAAAACTAGTTAATAATTTAAGTTTGTTTTTCTCCCAAATCTTCAGAAAATCTTAACAAATATCCATCTGGATCTTGTATTAAAAATTCTTTATTTCCTAATAATTTATTATCTTGTCTATACCAATTTTCTTCGATATCAAAAGTTATTTTATAATTGGAATTTTTTAAGTTATTATATATTTCATCTAGATTTTCTACTTCTAATTGAAAATTTATCCCATTTCCAAAAGGATAGGAAAGAGGTGCAACATCCCATTTGTCTGTATCAGATATTTCTTGTAACATAAATTGTATTTCATCTAAACTTATAAATGCAAATTTATTTTCAGGTCTGTCATATTCTATTTTAAATCCAGCTGTTTTATAAAATTTGAGGCTATTTTCTAAATTAGTAACAGATAATTCAGGAATATTTTTGCTAAACTCTAGATAATTTGAACTTCTTATTATTTCACTTTCAAAAAATCTTTCTTGAAAGTTTGTTAATGCTCTAATTTCAGCATTAGTAAAATTAACATTTTCTGGGGCAATAACTAACTTATCATCATTATCATTAAATCTATGTATTATAGCAATGCACTTTCCTTTATATTCATTTACAGGTTCATATTCTCCTAATACAAAACAATCTAGTTCTTTTCCATCACCGCTAATAGTATTTGGTACATATCCGTAATTTACTGGATAAATATGTTTATGATATTTTGGATGACTACTTCCTAACGGTCTATCAATTACTACATTTATAATTTTATCTAAATACTTTATATTTTCATTCATTTATTATTCCCTCATGTTTTATAATATTTATTTTTCATAGCACCTATTATAATAATATAATACTTTCTTATAACCATCATAAATTGCTGATTTATACCACTCTATTGGTTTATTGTCTAATATTTCTCGATTTGTCTCTATAGTATTATAATCTTTATCAAATTCAATTAAATAATAATATAAATTTTCAAAATTATTTACATTTAATTTTTTATAATTATTAATGATTTTCTCATTGAATGGTTTTCTTTTCCAGTTTTCATCACTATTAATTTGGTTTTCGATGGCATTTGCTTGTTTTTCATTAAAGTATATAGCATAGCAATCAGCATAAACATCATCTGATTCTATT
>CAYTEX010000063.1:0-1883 GCA_964437015.1 uncultured Clostridium sp.
ATTATTATAAAATTACATTAGCATATTATAAATGGTTGTTCGATGATAACAATACTAAATTAAATCCTCTATTAGATTTAAGTATTGCAGAAAAAGAAGATCTCATTCTTCCTATGATATATTATCCAGAACAATATTCAGAACTATTAAATAGTGAAATATTCACAAGGCTTAAAAGAATTACCCAAACACGGCACAAAATTTCGTTTTGTTTTAAATGATGCTATGTTTAACAGATTTAATCATTCAGTTGGAACTGGGAATAAAAAAAATCAACTTATTATTAATTTATTACTAAAAGATATTTTAGAAGATATGTCTGATAAAAATCTAATTGATGCTTTTCAATCAAATTTTGAGAATTTACAAAAAAGCATAAAAGAACCTATTGATAAGGTAGATTTAATAGCTGAAGAAATACTTTCATATATGCATGATTGTATGCATCTACCCTTTTCACACCTATTCGAATCCGAGATAATTAATAAGTCTGGATTTCATGAAGAATTAGTAAAAAAGGCTCTACTTGAAGATAACACACTTCATCAAATCTTTGACTCTATACATCCTCGTTTAAATGAAGCTCTAGAGCATCATATAAATGAAAAAAGTATTTTTTCACCTTTTAATGCTTCTTCCCTTGACTTAGATAGATTCGATTATATTTTTAGGGGACTATTTTATAAAGGTGATCTTACTTATGATGCAAATTTTCCACCATTTACTTTTGATAAAGTTACAATAAATGGAAAAGAAAAAATTGTTCCTGTATATGATATAAAAGATTATGAAAAAATAGAAACTATCTTAAAATATAGAGCAGATTTATATTTGGGAGAATTAGGTTATTTATCTTCCGAAGTCATTTTAGCAGATGCTGTCTTTGGGCAAGCTTTAAATGCTGTTTTAAAAAATTCATCTGAGAGTTCTGGTGCTACACCTGAATCTTTTGAAAAATTAAAAAGTTTTATATCTTCATTCTCTCGGACATAACATAACTGCGAGCGAAATAGATTTAAATGAAATTCTTCAGTGGGATAATGTTAGTTTAATTAATTGTCTTTTGGATTATGCTGAAAGTCTTGATGAAGAAAAAGATAGTAAGCTTATTAAACTTATAGCTTTAGCACTTCCACCTATAAGTCCAATGATGTATATGATAAGCTCTATGAAAACTGATAATTATAGACAAATTTCAGAAAATGACCCAGAATATATAAAGGCTAGAAAAGAAGCAGACCAAACATTAATTATGAGATTAAAGCACTATATAAATGATAATTCTTTACTTGCCAGATGTTTAAAAGATGAAAACTTTTTTTCTAATAACATAGAATATTTAAAAAATCCAGATTCAAAAATTATAGAACATGTTGATGAAAAGAGTGTTTTCAGAAAAAAAAGAACTTTTAAAGAATATAATCCAAAAGAACCTATATATATTAGACTAGAATCTGGTAGAATCACAACAATTGATACAATTAAAGGTTTTCCGCTTTCTTCTAAAACAATAGAAAATACTTATGTATATCAAATAAAATTTTTAGGTGAACCCTGTAATCTTTTATCTCAACAAGCTATAGATACAGTACCATCTGTATTGCCTATTGGTAAGTATCCTGATAATTACTATATTGTTGAAAATACATTTCTTACCACCTCAGACATAGAGTCTGATAATAATAGATAATAATAAATCCACTCTGGCTGCTTTAATGAATTGTTATAAATTGTAAATAAAAATTCCACAATTAAGTAGATATAACTTCAAATCCAAATTTTCTCATAGAATCAATTAAAAATTCTCTATTTTTTTTTTGTTGATTTGTAATATTTTTATAATCAGGATGAGAAATTTCGCCAAAAAAATCAAAAGTTCCTCC
>CAYTEX010000063.1:1893-6717 GCA_964437015.1 uncultured Clostridium sp.
TTCTATTTTTTTACAATAGTATTTTTACAATCTTATTTTCTAAATTTTCATCTGATTTATATGAAACTTTTACATAGTTTGTTGTATATCCCGTCCATATGCCGTCTTTTTGTTCTTCAAATAAAACTTCTTGAGGTTCAGAAAAATATTTTATATTATATTCCTCTTGATTTTTGTCTGATAATTCTATTAATTTTTGACTTCTTTCTTCTTTAGTCTTACCATCAATTTGATTTTGCATTTTAGAAGCAGGAGTTCCTTCTCTTGGAGAATATTTAAAAACATGCATTTTATAAAATTTTATTTCTTTTAAAAATTCATAGGTCTTTGTAAATTCTTCATTAGTTTCACCAGGAAATCCAACTATTATATCAGTAGTTAAATTTGCATCTTCAAAATAGCTTCTAAGTCTTTTAGCAACTTCTCTAAATTCGTTAGTTGTATATTTTCTGTTCATTCTTTTTAAAGTTTCATCACATCCACTTTGTAAAGATAAATGAAAATGATTACATATTTTTTCTAATTTTGATAATCTTTGTGTAAACTCTTCTGTAATAAGACTTGGCTCTAAAGAACCTAGTCTAATTCTTTTAATTCCTTCAACTTTATTCAAATCTTCCAATAAATCAATCATTTTATAATCTTACAATTTCTTGAATTCCTTTATGTGCAACTTATTCTACTTCTTTTATAATATTTTCTTTTTTTCTACTTCTTACTCTGCCTCTTGCATATGGAATTAGACAATATGTGCAAAAGTTATTACATCCATCTTGTATTTTTATTGTAGCTCTTGTTTTTTCTGTATAAGTAACAGCTCCCATTTCTGAGAAATCTTTTTCTTTATTCTTATCAAGTATATATATATCATCTAGTTTAAGCATGCTATTTTTCTTTTTGATATATATAGTTTTCTACAATTTGCACAATATCTTTTTTCTCGCTGTTACCTATGCTTATATCTATTTCTTCTATTTCATCAATTTTGTCTTTTGCAACTTGAACATAACAACCACAAGCTACAACTACAGCGTTTGGATTTTCTTCTTTTACTTTTCTTAAAAGTTGTCTGGATTTACGGTCTGCAATATTTGTAACAGTACATGTATTTACTATTATAATATCAGGATTATTCTCTATATCACATATTTCATAATTATTATCAATAAATTTTTGTGCCATTGCATTTGATTCATATTGATTAACTTTACAGCCTAAAGTTACAAATGCGACTTTTCTTGACTTTTTCATTTTAGTATATCATTTCCTCCTTAATAGTCAATATAAGTTGGAAAAGAATTAAATTTTGGCAAGCCAAAATTGTAATTATTTTTCAACTTACAGGTTTTCTGTGCTTATATCTTCTGCCTTTATTGTTACTAAAGCCTTTTTAGATTTTTTGTCCTTGGTATTACTTGCATGCTTTATTATTGATTTTTCATATACATTTCTAACAAATCTAGCATTACCAAAATTTCTAGTACCTTTATTTTCTTCAATAATTTTTTTAACTTTGTCTTCTGCCTCCTTAGAAACAACAAATCCAGCCTTTGTCATCATTTGATTAAAGATTTGCCATAGCTCATCTACAGTATAGTCTTCAAATTCAACTGTATAACCTATTCTAGAAACTATTCCAGAATTTAAATTAAGGAAATCTTGCATTTCTTTTGTGTAACCTGCAAAAATAACAACTAAATTATCTCTGTTGTTTTCCATAGCTTGAATTAAAGTTGCAACCGCTTCTTCATTAAATGAATTACCTTCCCCTTTTCCAGATGCAAGCGAATATGCCTCATCTATAAAAAGTACTCCTCCTAAAGCTTTTTGAACAACATTTGCTGTTTTAATTGAAGTTTGTCCAACATATTCTGCAACTAAATCTTTACTAGTAACTTCTATTAATTTATCCTGTTTTATATATTTTAAATTATACAAAATCTTTGATACAATTCTTGCAACAGTAGTTTTTCCTGTTCCTGGATTTCCTAAAAAAACCATATGTAGATTAATAGATTTAATATTTAAAATGTCTTTTGATTTTTCTTTTAAAGATATAAGATCAACCAATTCGCGAAGCATCTTTTTAACTTTTTCAAGTCCTACTAAGCTATCTAACTCCTCAAAAATTTCATCTATAGATTTATTTTGTTCATAATCAGGTACTTGTTTGTTAAAACTAATTTTTTGAACTAAACTATCTCTATAATCTGGATAATTAGATTCTGTTTTAGGTAATGTATTTGAAATATAATCAAGAAGTTTTATTTGAATTTCTTCAGTTACCGTGCTATTTTTATTTAATATATCAAGAATCTCGTTATACGCTTCTTGTACATCCGGAGTTCTACCTATTATATTAAATTCTGCAAATTCATTTTTAAGTTTGTCTGAACTTAAGAAAATGTCATTTAATTCATCCTTATTTTGAGCATAAAAGATTGTTAAGTATTTATTCTCATTTTCAGAAATACATTCTTCAAGTTTATTAATAATTTTAGCTTTATCATTTAAGTCTTTTGAATACAATCCATTAAAATTATTAAAAGCAATAATATTATTATCTGAGCTAAATATTTTTGCTATATCCTCTGCATTTTGAATATCATAACATGAAATAATTCCAATATCGCCATTTGGAAGATATTGAAAAAAGTTAATTGAATCATTTAAAACTCTTAATACCCCTTCAAAAGTTTCTTTATTATTGGCATGAATGTTCATATTAAAAGATATAAATTGCTTTTCAATTTTTTCATTATATTTTCTAATGTATTCCACAATTTTCTTTAAAATATTTTTTGAATCTTCTTCTATATAAAGTTCATCTATTTTTTTGAATATATTTTCCATAAATTTGTCTTTATCAATTGTTGTAACTGCTTGACTTTCTCTATTTTCTTGAGATATTTCAATAGAAGGAATATTAGCTTCTGTTTCTGCTATATCTATTCCCTTAAGATTTTTGATATCATTTCTTAATTTTTCATTTTCTTTTTCTATTTTACCTATCCCAAAAAAATCATCATAAATGCCTTTAAAAAAATCATCTTTATTCATTTTTTTCCTCCGAAATATGTCTTTATATTCTCTCTTAAAGTGTATATATAATATTTTTCAAACAATCTCGGCGGCACTACGCATTAAAGAAATTCTATTTAATAAAATGAGCCTCTTTCACTCAGACCCAAAAGCTAAAGCTTTTGTACCGTGAACATCCCTCATTTTATTAAAAAAGAATTTCTAATAATGCTCCAATTGCATTCGATTGTTTTCAAAATATTATATATACACTTTTCGAGAGTATTATAAAAATATAATTATTTTATTGCAATTTATTAAGCATATCCTTATATTTTTGAAGTTTAGCTTTTTCTTCATCAATTTTTGCTTGTGGTGCTTTATTTACAAAGCCTGGATTAGAAAGCATTTTCTCAGCTCTTTCAATCTCAAATTTAATTTTTTCTATTTCTTCTGCCTTACGTTTTGCTTCTTCTTCTAAATCTACTAATCCTTCAAGTGGCATATATAGCTCTATTCCGTCTCTTACAATACTAACAGCATTTTCTGCAATTCCTGTTTTATCACTTTGAATTTTTAAACTACTTCCAAATCCAAGTTTTGTAATAAATTCTTTAGATTCTTCAATTTCTTTTTGATATTTTGTTGTTACAAAAATTAATTCAACTTTTTTACTTGGATGAACATTCATTTTAGCACGAATATTTCTAATTTCAACTATTATATCTTTAATCTCTTCGATAAAGTTTTCTTCTGTATCGAATTCAAATTTTTCATGAATTACTGGCCATTTAGATACTATTAAGTCTTTATCACTATATTGTATTAAATTACTATAAATTTTTGTAGAAATAAATGGCATAAATGGATGTAATAATTTTAGAGCTGTTTCAAAAGTATGATTTAAAATGTCACATGCTTTTACTTTAGACTCATAATCGTCTCCATATAGTCTAGGCTTAACCATTTCAATATACCAATCACAAAATTCATCTCTAATAAATCCGTAAATGTTATCAATAGCAACTCCTAAATCATAGTTTTCAATGTTTTTCGTAACATCTACAACTAATTTATCTAATTTATTTAAAATCCATTTATCTTCTATTTCAATTATTTCAGAATTGTATTTATTATTGGAAAATACCTGATGACAATATTCATGAATATCTTCTTCTTTAACACTTTGATTTGCATTTATAATAAATTTTGCAGCATTCCAAATTTTATTTGCAAAGTTTGATGCTTGATCTAGCTTTTCTGGCATATATTTAATGTCATTTCCCATTGTTGTACCAGAAATTACTGAAAATCTTAGGCTATCGGCTCCATATTCTTCAATAACATCAAGAGGGTCAACACCATTTCCAAGTGTTTTTGACATTTTTCTACCTTGACTATCTCTTATTATTCCATGTATTAAAACATCTTTAAATGGCTCTACATCCGTAAATTCTAATCCTTGTGTCATCATTCTTGAAACCCAGAAAGTTATAATATCAAAACCTGTAACTAAAACATTTGTAGGATAAAATCTCTTATAATCCTCACTTTCTGTATTTGGCCAACCAAGTGTTGAAAATGGCCATAATGCTGAACTAAACCATGTATCTAATGTGTCTTCATCTTGATGAAGTTTAGTTGAGCCACATTTAGAACATTTTTCTGGCTCTGTTTTTGCAACATTTATTTCTCCACATTCTTCGCAATAATAAGCTGGAATTCTGTGTCCCCACCATAATTGACGAGAAATACACCAATCTTGAATATTATCTAACCAATTAAAATATTGTTTTTCATATC
>CAYTEX010000064.1:0-6601 GCA_964437015.1 uncultured Clostridium sp.
TATATTTTCTATGCCGTGTTCTATATATTCTACCATTTCTGCTGTTAAAAACCAGCCTTCTCCTGTCTGATTTCCTATAGATAAAATACCTTTTACTTTACTCTCTAAATCCCAAATATCTGTAAGAGGTAAATAATTCTTTTTAGATTTTGAAAGAGCTTCTTTCATGTCTTTTTCCATAATATCTATAAGATTTAGAGCAATTCTACTTATAGTACTTGCAGTTTTATTTGTATTTAGTAGTTTGTTAAATGTAATTTTATTTGTTGCCATATATTTAATAAATCCCATAAAATCAGGGAGAACAACTTCCGCTCCTTCTTTTTCCAACAAATCTGCAACATGATTATTTCCAAAAGGATGATATTTTATTAAGACCTCTCCTACAATCCCAACTTTTGGCTTTTCCTTGGACATATCAAGTTCTATATTTTCAAATTCTTCTACTATTTGATAAATTGCTTGTTTAAAATCTTTACTAGTTCCAATTGAAACTATATCTTTTGATTTTTCCATCCACTGAGTAAACAGCATTTGAGATAGGCCTTTTTTTACCTCATAAGCTTTATTTTTATGAAGCATTTTTTGAAGTAAATCTCCAAGCATTACCCCCCTTAGAAGTTTCTCAATTAAATTTGGAGTAAGTTTAAATCCTGAAGCTTTTTCCATACCTACAACATTTAGAGATATTACTGGAACTTGCTCAAACCCTGCATCTTTTAAGGCTTTACGGATAAAACCAATATAGTTAGTTGCTCTACATCCACCACCTGTTTGTGACATAATTAAAGCGGTTTTATTTACATCATATTGGCCTGATTCAAGTGCTTCAATCATTTGACCTGTAACCAAAATAGATGGATAACAAGCATCATTATTAACATATTTTAAACCTGTTTCAACAGTATGTGGTGTACATTCTCGAAGTAAATGCATATTATATCCACAAGAATTTATAGCAGGTTCTAAAAGCTCAAAATGTATAGGTAACATCATAGGAATTAGAACAGTATAATCTTTTTTCATTTTTTTAGTAAATATTTTTTTATCTATTTCATAATTTCCATCTAGCTTTTCTTTTTTTCTTTTATTCATACTAGCAATAAGAGAGCGGATACGTATTTTAACAGCACCTAAGTTGTTTACTTCGTCAATTTTAATTAAAGTATACATTTTTCCAAAGCTTCGTAAAATTTCTTCAACTTGGTCTGTTGTAACAGCGTCTACCCCACATCCAAAAGAATTTAATTGAACAAGTTCTAAATTATCATGCTTTCCAACAAAGTCAGCAGCTGCATATAATCTAGAATGAAACATCCATTGATCAACAACACGAATAGGACGTTTAATTATTACTTCATTTGAAACACTATCTTCTGTAAGTACAGCTAGTCCAAGAGATGTAATTAAAGTATCAATTCCATGGTTTACTTCTGGATCTATGTGATAAGGTCTACCAGCTAAAACAATACCTTTTAGATTGTTTTCGTTTAAGTAGTTAACAATTTCTTTACCTTTGTTTCTAATATCTTCTTTAGATTTTTGATATTCTAATTCTGCTTTTTCTGCAGACTCTAAAAGCTCATGTTTAGTAAAATGATATTCTTCAAATTCTGGTAATTCTAAAATCTTTTTTACTAGATTTGGAATATCAAAAGGTAAAAATGGATTTATAAATTTAATATCATTTCTTTTTAAGTTTTCAACATTATTTCTTAAAACTTCAGAGTATGAAATTACAATAGGACAGTTAAATTTATTGTCAGCTTTTTCTTGTTCTTTTCTTGAATAAGGCATACATGGATAAAATATTGTTTTTATACCTTGTTCTATTAGACTTTCTATATGACCATGTGAAAGTTTAGCTGGATAACAAACTGACTCAGAAGGCATTGACTCCATACCTTTTTCATAGGTCTTTCTAGTACTTTTTTCTGAAATTATTACTCTAAATCCTAAATTTGAAAAGAAAGTAAACCAGAAAGGATAATCCTCATACATATTTAAAACTCTAGGGATTCCAATTGTTCCTCGAGGGGCATCTTTTTCTTCTAAAGGTTTGTAATCAAATATTCTTTCATATTTGTATTTAACAAGGTTAGGAAGATTTTTGGTGTGTAAAGATGTATTTCCAGCACCTTTTTCACATCTATTTCCTGAAACATATCTCTTTCCATTGCTAAATGTATTAATGGTGAGTTTGCAGTGATTTTCACATCTGTTGCAACGAGCATGTGTAATTTTTATTTCTAATTTGTCTAAATCTTCTTCTTTGGTAATTGTAGAATAGTATTCCATATCAAGATTTGTTTCATATTGTTCTTTTGCTATCAAAGCTATTCCGTATGCTCCCATTAGACCTGCAATATCCGGTCTAATTACCGTTTTACCAACAATTTTTTCAAAAGCACGTAAAACAGCATCATTATAAAATGTTCCACCTTGTACTACTATTTTTCTACCTAATGTCTCAAAATCTCTAATTTTCATAACTTTTTGTAAAGCATTTTTTATGACAGAATAAGATAGACCGCTTGATATATCTCCAACCTTGTAGCCTTCTTTTTGAGCTTGCTTTATTTTCGAATTCATAAAAACTGTACATCTTGAACCAAGATCAACAGGCCTTGTTGCATCTATTGCTTGTTTAACAAATTCTGAAATTTCTAAATTTAAACTTTTAGCAAAAGTTTCTATAAATGAACCACATCCTGAAGAACAGGCCTCATTAAGCATTATAGTATCAATTGCACCATCTTTAAGATGAATATATTTCATATCTTGGCCACCAATATCTACAATGCTAGTAACATCGGGTTCAAATGTTTTTGCTGCAGTATAATGAGCTATTGTTTCGATTTCACCAATATCAACATTTAATGCAGTTTGAATTAGTTGTTCACCATATCCAGTAACACCGCTAAATCTGACTTTAGCTGTTTTAGGCATAATAGAATATAATTCTTTTAACATCTTAATTGTACTATTAAGAGGATTTCCCTCATTGCTTCCATATATAGAATGTAAAAGTTTACCATCCTTATCTATTAAAACCAATTTTGTGGTTGTAGATCCAGCGTCTATACCAATAAAACAGTCTCCCTTATAATTTTTTAACTCGTTTTTGGCAACAGAAGCCTGACTGTGTCTTTTTTTAAATTGTTCATATTCTTTTTTATTATTAAATAGTGGTTGAATAGGATATGTTGTATTATCATTTGAATTTTTAAAATTTTCGATTTTTTGAACTAATTTTTCATTTGTGAAAGGAATTTCTTCAAAGGAATCTAAGGCTGCACCGGTTGCAACTAAAAGGTGTGCTTCTTTAGGAATTATTATGTCCTCATCTTTTAAATTTAGGGTTTGTATAAATCTATTTCTAAGTTCTGAGAGATAAGTAAGAGGTCCTCCTAAAAATGCGACTTTTCCTCTAATTGGTCTACCACAAGCTAAACCTGATATTGTTTGATTAACAACTGCTTGAAATATCGATGCTGCAATATCTTCTTTCGCCGCTCCTTCATTAATTAATGGTTGTATATCAGTTTTTGCAAATACACCACATCTTGAAGCTATTGGATATATAGTATTATAATTTTTTGCAAGTTCATTTAGTCCTGCTGTGTCTGTGTTAAGTAAGCTGGACATTTGGTCAATAAAAGCACCTGTACCGCCAGCACAGGTTCCGTTCATCCTTTGTTCTATAGATTTATCAAAATATATTATTTTTGCATCTTCTCCACCTAATTCAATTACAACATCGGTTTGGGGAATATATTTTTCTACAGCTCTTTTACAAGAAACAACTTCTTGTATAAAATTTAAATTTAAAAATTTAGCAGCAGACATAGCTCCTGATCCCGTAAGTGCAATTGTAAATTTACTGTTTGGGTATTTGTCATTTAACTCATATAACATAGTACATATGGTATTTTTTGTGTCAGAGAAATGTCTTCTATAATCTTTATATATTATTTCTTTATTATCATTCATTACTACTATTTTTACTGTTGTAGATCCAACATCTAAGCCTACATGTAAAATATTTTGTTCCATAAGAGTACTCCTTTAAAAACTCCTTCTATTTTACTATATTTCAGGCTTTTTGTCAAATAAAAAGCGAATTAAGTATATAAAAAAGTGACTTGTTAGTCACTTAATGTATTTTATATGTTGAATTTGAAATTTTTTCGGTTTTTATAGTTTCACCATTCAATTTTAATGTTCTGTATGTGGTAGCTTTTATATAAGATGATGTTCTAGAAACATTTGCATATACACTTACATCGTATTCAGTTGGCTCTTTTACGCCCCATATATTAAATTTTGCAATACCTCCTGAAACAGAGCATGTTATTTTTATTGCATGATCTCTTGAATTTTTAAATTTAAAATCTTTAACTCCGTAAACGACAGTAGCATCTCTTCCTGCGGTTACGTAAGAAGGAACAAATTGATGATTGTAAAGTTCTACCATTTCTAGGTTTGCAAATAAAGCAGCATTATATAATGTTGAAGAAATTTGACAAATTCCACCACCTAAGCCGTCTACTACTTGACCGTCTTGATAGATAGCAGCAGATTTATATCCTGCAGCTATTGTTCTTTCACCAACAACTGAATTATATGAAAAGACTTCTCCAGGCATTAATACGGTTCCATTAATTTTGCCAGCAGCTAAACGTAAATTTGTAGTTCTATCTGCGTTAGATACATAGTGTGTAGAGAAAGTTCCAAGTAAATCTGGAAAGGCTTCTTGACCTATCATATTTGTTGTAACGCTTGGGTATAAGACCTTTAATGGAATTTCACACTCGTTTTCCGCTGTTTCAACTATTTCTTTTGCCTCATCTATAGATATTTTGAAATCAACACCATTTTCAGAAGGATAAATTGTATATGGATCTTTTGTGTAATAGGCATCTTTTGGATCTTTGTGAACCTCATTATATATTTGATCTACATCGACTTTTTTGGGATCTTGTGTAACAACATCTATTGGTATAGTTTCATTTATATAAGATAAGTCTGTAAGTTTTGATTTTATGCTATTTGTTGTAGAACCGATGTTGATAACTGAACCAGAACTACCTTTTGTGATTATTAATGTATTTCCATCTATATAGTAACTACTCTCGACAATTGCATCTGGCAATTCTGCTGAGATATTGGTTAAAATTTTTGATAATGATTCTTCATTTAGAGTGTAGGTTGGTGTTAGAATTAAACCATCTATCATAGCTGCAAATATGTGATAATTATTTTGAAATATATTTCCATCTTTACCATATGAGTATGCGTAGTTAACAGCAGATTCTATATCATAGGTTAATTCTATTTCAGAAGGTTTTATAAATGACTTATAATCATTATAAATAAGAGCTATATCATTTGATAATTGATCAGTATAATAGTTTTCTAATTTTTCTTTGGCCTGTTCTTTGGCAAGACTAGATACGTCAATTGAATTTATGTATATACCTTTAGAGATTACAGAACGGTGATTATAATTATATAAAGTAAAGCCTGCAAAAATTATTAAAATTAAACCTAAAAAAACAGATAAAAAAATAAGAAAAATAATAGCTGGATGTTTTGATTTTTTTTGAGGATTTTGAGATGATACTTCAAAATTTTTGGTTTGTTTTGACTCCGTAGAGGTAGAGTTGTTAATACCATCAGAAGGTGTCAAGTTTTCAGAAGTTTTATTTTCTTCTTGTTTTTCTTTTTCTTTTTCTTCTTCGGTCTTAAAATCTTCTAAAATTTGATTAGAAACATTTTTTTCGTTGTTTGTAACTTTGTCTTTTTTTTCTTCATTATTATTTGGATTTTCTGAGACAGATGTAGTACTATTTTTGTTAACTTTGTCTTTTTTTGTTTTTTTCTTTTTCTCTGTTGTTGAAACTGATTTTTCATCTTCAACTATTTCGACTTTTTCTTCTTCAATTATCATTTTTAACCTCTATAATTTTAGTATATATTATTGCATGCAATTATTTATTGCACAATAATTGCATCATATCTATACTACAATAATATTTAATCTTTGTCAATGGGTAAAAGTAGTAATTTTTTAATTAGTATATTCTTCTTTAAAATAATTTGAATTCTCATTATTAATTAAAATTTTAATTGAACTTACTTCATTTAATTGAGTTAGTGTATTAAGTATGCTATTTACTATATTATACTGTTGTTCTTCATTTTCAAAATTATTCTTCAGAAAAATCAATGGTTACACATCCATTTTGAATATATGCATCTAAAACTTGAGTGTTATCTGGAAAAACCCTTAATAAGCTATCATTTGATGGACCTTTAATTAATAGATTTATTAATTCCTTATAAGGATTTTGTAAAAGTAGTGCAGAATCAATTAATTTCCCTTCGGATTTTAAACTATTACTGGTTTTATCTAGAAAATATAAGGAAACCATTGTCTCTCTTAACTGACTCTCACTTATTTCTTCTGCTGGGGTGTATTCTTGTATTTTTTCTGTTGTTTGATTTTCAGAATTAAAGCTTTTTACTATAAAAAATAAAAGAACTAAAATAATTATAAGGACAATAATAAGTAAAAATAATATTTTTTTGTTTTTCA
>CAYTEX010000065.1:0-4362 GCA_964437015.1 uncultured Clostridium sp.
CACTCAGCTAAGCCTCGTTTGTTCGGCTTACGCGTGATTTCAAAATAATATATTTAAGCTTTGTGTAATAAATTTAAACCATTATTTAGTAACAATTTTTTTAGTTAATCTTTTATTTTTTCTTGACAGCTAACCTATAAAAATGATATACTATTTACGTAGAAAAATATATCTAAAAATAACACAAAAATGTTAATATATATATTTATTCGCACATTGAAAATTTAATAAGAAAGAGGTGTATGATTATGAATAGTTTAATCATAATTGCTACTTTCTTAATCTCGGCAGTAATCGGAATAGTTGTCGGAATGATAATGAGAAAAAAGATTGCTGAATCTAAAATTGAAAGTGCTGAAAAAGAAGCCAAGAGGCTTATTGATTTAGCTAAAGTAGAAGCGGAAAACTTAAAAAAAGAAGAAATCATTAAAGCTAAAGAAGAAATAATGAATAATAGAAAAGAATTAGATCAAGAGATTAAAGAAAGAAGAAGTGAAATTCAAAAACAAGAATCAAGAATGATTCAAAAAGAAGAAAATTTGGATAAGCGTTCAGATAATCTAGAGAAAAAAGAAAAAGGACTAGATAAAGAGTATGAAAGCTTAGAGAACCAAAAAAAAGAAGTTAATGAACTTTATGAAAAACAAGTTCAAGAACTACAAAGAATAGCTTCTTTAACAAGAGAAGAAGCAAAGAAACAGTTGTTAATGGAAATGGAAAAAGAAATAACAACTGAAAAAGCCAAATTAATTAGAGATTTAAATCAAAAATCTAAAGAAGAGGCTTCAAAAAATGCAAAAGAAATCATAACATATGCTGTTCAAAAATGCGCAGCTGACCACACATCAGAAACAACTGTATCTATAGTTGCACTTCCTAGTGATGATATGAAAGGAAGAATTATTGGTAGAGAAGGTAGAAACATAAAGGCATTAGAGACTCTTACTGGAATAGACTTAATTATTGATGATACTCCAGAAGCGGTTATTTTATCAGGATTTGATCCGCTAAGAAGAGAAGTTGCAAGAATTGCTCTTGAAAAACTAATTGATGATGGAAGAATTCACCCTGCAAAAATAGAGGAAATGGTTGAAAAAGCCAAAGAAGAACTTAATAACATTATTAAAGAAGAAGGAGAAAGAGCAGTATTAGAAACAGGAGTAAATAATCTACATCCAGACATAATCAAGTTACTTGGTAAACTAAAATATAGAACAAGTTATGGACAAAATGTCTTAAGCCATTCTATAGAAGTTTCTAATCTTGCAAGAATAATGGCAGAAGAACTTGGATTAGATGCGAAAAGAGCAAGAAGAGCAGGATTACTTCATGATATTGGAAAAGCTTTAGATCATGATATGGAAGGAACTCATGTTCAAATTGGTGTTGATATTCTTAAAAAATATAAAGAAAATCCATTAATTATAAATGCAGTAGAAGCACATCATGGCGATGTTGAACCAGAAACAATGGAAGCTGTTTTAGTACAAGCAGCAGATGCTATTTCTGCTTCAAGGCCAGGAGCAAGAAGAGAAACTTTGGAAGCTTATATCAAGAGACTAGAAAGTCTTGAGGCAATTGCAGATTCATTTGATGGAGTTGAAAAGTCATTTGCTATACAAGCAGGAAGAGAAGTAAGAATTATTGTTAAACCAGACAGAATTACAGATGATCAAATGACAGTACTTGCTAGAGATGTTTCAAAACGTATAGAAGATGAAATGGAATATCCAGGTCAAATAAAGGTTAACATTATAAGAGAAAAAAGAGTAGTAGATTATGCTAAATAACTAAAAAAAGAAGAAACTTAGGTTTCTTCTTTTTTATATTCTTTCACTATTTACTTTTATTTACTTTTAT
The DNA here is from genome assembly GCA_964437015.1 of uncultured Clostridium sp. Classification (GTDB taxonomy): domain Bacteria; phylum Bacillota; class Clostridia; order TANB77; family CAG-508; genus CAG-269. Next base: position 1,861 of record CAYTEX010000065.1, read on the forward strand.
TATATAATACGCCTAAATAAATAATAACGGAGGATAAATATGTTTTATAATATAGATAAAAGAATATTGTATGCTGTAATAGCAATGATAGCAATTACGGAGATTCCTAGATTTCTTTCTAATCCAAATTTACTTTTAGCATTATTAATTTCTGTTCCTGGAGTTCTAATTGCTATTACTTTTCATGAATTTGCACATGCAAAGGTTGCTGATAAATTAGGAGATGATACACCAAGGTCAGAAGGAAGACTAACATTAAATCCTTTAGACCATATAGATCCAGTAGGTTTTATCATGCTTATGTTTGCAGGATTTGGATTGGGAAAACCAGTCCATGTTAATCCAAGAAATTATAATAGAGATATATCAATGGAAAAGGCAGATAGTTTGGTTTCTATTGCTGGACCTGTAACTAACTTTATGTTAGCAATTATATTTACCATCTTATATCTTTTAATGAATAAATATATAAAAAATCCTGCAAAAATTATCTCAATTATAATGGGAATGATAAATTCAACAATAATAATCAATATTGGATTAGGAGTATTTAATTTAATTCCTCTTCCACCATTAGATGGTTCAAAAGTAATTAAACCATTTTTGCCATACAATGCAAAAGTTTGGTTTGAAAACAATGAAAGAATTTTTTATTTGGTTTTTATTATACTTTGGATTATAGAATCATTACCTTGGAATATACGAATAATAGGAAGCATAATTTCTCCAATAATAAATTTAATATACACAGCTTTAATGAATTTAGGAAGTTTTATAATTTAGTTGAAATTTATAAAAAAATGTGATAAACTTTCAATGTAAAAGAGGTGAAAAAATGGTAAAAGCTTATGCAAAAACCGATATAGGAAAAGCAAGAGATATTAATGAAGATAGTTTTTATATTACAGATAATTCATTTTCCGATATACAACTATATATTTTAGCAGATGGAATGGGTGGATGCAAAGCTGGAGATATTGCAAGTAAATTAGCAATAAGTACAGCTAAATCATATATAGAAAATAATATTAAAGATACACCAAAAGAAAAAGAAAGTCTAATTCAATTAGTTGGAAGTAGTGCAGAGTATGCCAATATGGTAGTATATGAAAAATCAAAAGAAAATAAAGATTTTGAAGGAATGGGTACTACTATTGAGATTTGTTTAATATATAATAATAGAGCTTTTATTGCCCATATAGGAGATAGCAGAATTTATAGAATTAGAAACGGGCTAATTAGACAATTAACACAAGACCACAGCTATGTACAAACTCTTGTAAAACAGGGAACTATTACAAAAGATGAGGCAGAAATACACCCTAAAAAAAATATACTTACAAAGGCGCTAGGGTGTAATGCTTTTGTAGAACCAGATATGTTAGTTAGAGGGTTTCAAAAAGATGACATACTTGTTATGTGCTCTGATGGATTAAGCAATATGGTAACACAAGATGATATATACAATATAGTAACAAACAATTTTGAAATTGCTCCAAGAGAACTTGTAGATTTGGCAAATAAAAATGGAGGAATAGACAATATAACTGTTATAACAATAAAAAATTTATAAATATTTAAGATTAATAACTCTTTTTAATAATATAAAATAAGAATTCAACAAAGGAAAACACAGGGAAGGAGTAATAATGGATATAGAAGGTAGATTGTTAGGAAATAGGTATGAGCTTATAGAAAAAATTGGCAATGGAGGAATGGCAAAAGTATATAAAGCAAAAGACCAAATTTTAAACAGATATGTAGCAGTAAAAATACTAAGAGATGAATTTACAACTGATCAAGAATTTATAAAAAGATTTGAAGCAGAAGCTCAATCTGCAGCAAGTATTACACATCCAAATATTGTATCGGTATATGATGTAGGTAATGAAGGAAACCTATATTATATTGTAATGGAATTAGTTCAAGGAAAAACTTTAAAAGAAATAATTGTAGAAGAGGGATCTGCACTTCCATGGAAATGGTCAATAAATATTGCAATACAAATAGCATCTGCATTAGAAGTTGCACATAGAAATAAAATTGTACATAGAGATATAAAACCACATAATATTATAATTACAGAAGATGGAGTTGCAAAAGTTACAGACTTTGGAATAGCAAAAGCTGTTTCAAATTCAACGATTACTTCATTTGGAACTACAATTGGATCGGTACATTACTTTTCACCAGAACATGCAAGAGGTGGATTTACAGATAGTAAGTCAGACCTATATTCTCTAGGTGTTGTAATGTATGAAATGCTTACAGGCAGAGTTCCTTTTGATGCAGATACACCTGTATCTGTTGCATTAAAACATATGCAAGAAGAGCCAACACCACCAATTGAGTTAAATGAAAAGATTCCTTCATCTGTTAATGATATAATTCTTAAAGCTATGAGAAAAGATACAAATTTACGTTACCAAAGTGCTACAGAAATGTTAAAAGACTTAAAAGTTGCACTTAAAAATCCGGATGGGGATTTTGTAGATAATAAAG
>CAYTEX010000065.1:4372-4835 GCA_964437015.1 uncultured Clostridium sp.
AGTCAGGCTCTCCTGAGGTTCTGGCTGTCTGGGAGAAGAAGCCAGCAGCTGGAGTAGGTGCGTAACATATCCGGTGGCGACCGCTTAAGAGCGGCTGCCATCCATTCATTCACCAATTAAAGAATATCAAAATGATATGCCAACTCAAAAAATATCTATAAAAGATATTCAACAAGAAGAAAACAGGAACAAAAAAGAAAACAAATTTGTAAGCTTTATAAAGAAACATAAAGGACTTTCTATTTTTATAGGTTTAATTTTATTATTTGCTTTAAGTTTAGGTGGAACAATTGCAGTTTCTAGATTAACAGAACCAAAAGAAGTTACATTACCAAATTTTGTTGGAACAAAAATAGAAGATGCAAAAAAAGTTGCTGAAGAAAAAGAACTAAAAGTAGAAGTCTCTTCAGAAGAATACAATAGTCAATATGAAGCAGGAATTATAATTTCTCAAGATCCTTTA
>CAYTEX010000065.1:4852-6539 GCA_964437015.1 uncultured Clostridium sp.
TGACAGAAGAAGAGGCAGTAAAGGCTTTAGAAGAAGCTAAATTAAAAGTTGAAAAAGTTGAGGAAGAGAATAAAAAAGTTGAAGCTGGACATGTAATTAGCCAGGAAACAGAGCCAAATACACAAGTACATGCTGGAGATACAGTTGTTATACATATAAGCACAGGAATTAAAAAAGCAGCAGTTCCATCAGTAATAGGTAAAAATGAAGATGAGGCTAAAAAAACTCTTTCAGATTTGGGTCTTACAGTAAATGTTAGCTATGACGAAGATACTTCAAAAGATAATGGAGCGGTTTTAAAACAGAGTATAGATCCAGGAAAGGAAGTAGAAGTTGGAACTTCAATTACAATAACAGTAAATAAACTAACAGAAACTAAATCTGCAACAGTTAATATAAATGTAAGATCACTTTTGAATGGAAAGGTTGAATATGAAGAAACACCTTCAAAATCAGATGATAATGAGACAAATTCAACAACATCACAAACAGAGAAAAAAGTTAAAGATGTTGAAGTAAGAATAACTGTAGGAGAGGATACTGTTTATAAAAATAAAGTGGATCCTTTAACTACAAATTTAGTTCAATCAATAACGGGAAAAGGTACAGTTACTGTAAAAGTATATATAGATGGTATTAAGAAAGCTGAAAAAGATATTAATTTAAATACAAAGAATTCTTTGGACATTGATTAGGAGAATGTATTATGAGTGAAAAGATATACACTATTGATGAAATAAAAATGATTTTAAATAAAGTTTTACAAAATCAACCAGTATATCAAGTTATTTTATTTGGATCTTATGCAAAAAATGAAGCTACAAAGAAAAGTGATATAGATTTGTTAATTGATACAAAACAAGCATTAAAGGGATTTAGTTTGATAAAATTAATTTGTCAAATTCAAGAAGCTCTTGATAAACCAATTGATGGATTTGAAAAATACGAAATTATAAAAAATTCAAAAATTGATAAAGAAATAAAAAAGACAGGAGTTGTAGTTTATGAAAAATAAAGAAGTATCTACATCAATTTTAAATGCAGAAAGAGGTAAAGAAGCGGAAATAATTTTAAAGTTAGAGAAGGCAAGAACGGATTATTTTCACATAGATGTAATGGATGGTAAATTTGTAGAAAAAAATACTTACAATTTGATGAAAGAGATAAGCTCATATATAAAAAGAATTTCAAATTTACCATTAGATGTCCATTTAATGGTAGAAGATGTAAAAACAGCTATTGATGATTTCTCAGCTGTAGAACCTAATATAATTACTTTCCATTATGAAGCATGTAAAAATGATGAAGAGGTTATGAATATAATAAATCTAATAAAACAAAATAATTCCAAAGTTGGAATTTCTATAAAGCCCAATACTCCAGTAGAAAAGATTTTTAAATTTTTGCCGTATATTCATGTGGTCCTAGTTATGACTGTAGAGCCTGGCAAAGGAGGACAAACATTCCTTTCAGATATGGTGGCTAAAATTGAAGTTTTAAAGAAATTTGAAAAGGAAAATAATTTAGATTTTCAAATAGAAGTTGATGGAGGAATTAATTTAGCTACATGCGAAAAAGTAAAGCAGGCAGGTGCAGAAATTTTAGTTGCAGGTACTGCAATACTAAAGGCAACAGACTATAAAGTTATAATTGATGAACTAAAAAAATAAACAAATTAAAAAATGTT
>CAYTEX010000066.1:0-6444 GCA_964437015.1 uncultured Clostridium sp.
CCATTTCCATGAACAACTGTTGTAACTATGTCTTTTCCAACTATTTCATCAACTTTTAATTCTATTGCTCCATCATCAATTAAAATTTTTGTTCCAGGTTTTACATCTTTATATAATTCTTTATATGTTACAGAAACTTTTTCTTCATCTCCTGTAATATCTTCATTAACTAAAGTAAATTTTTGTCCATCTTTTAATTGTATTTTTGTATTTTTTCCAGTATAAAGCATTCCAGTTCTAATTTCTGGTCCTTTCATATCTAAAAGCATTGGTATTGGTAAATCAAGTTCTTCTCTTAATCTCATTATTGTTTCAGATTTTTCTGCTTGTTCGTCCCAACTTCCATGTGAATAATTAATTCTGCAGACATTAAGTCCTGCATCAAATAATTCCTCTAATCTGTTTTCACTTGCTGGTCCTATTGTTCCAACTATTTTTGTTTTTCTTAAAGCTTTCATTTCTATAATTCCTCCTTATATTTTTACAACAAATGATATTATAACACACTTAGCACTAATTATTCAAGTTTTTTTAATAATTTATTCTTAAAATTTCTGTTACTTTATTTGATTCATCATCAATTTTGAACAAAACTGAATTTAACATACATTCTCCATCCGCAATTTTATACCTTTCTGGAATCGAAGTTGTAAATCTTTTAAATGCAACTTCTAAATCCATTCCTAATGCTGATACTTTTGGTCCCGTCATTCCAATATCTGTAATATATGCTGTGCCTTTTGGTAAAATTTTTTCATCTGCAGTTTGTACATGAGTATGTGTTCCAAATACAGCTGTTACAAGTCCATCAAGAAAATATCCCATAGCAACTTTTTCTCCTGTTGCTTCTGCATGGAAATCTAAAATTATTATATCGGTTTCATTTTTTAATTTTTCTACAATTGATTTAGTAATTAAAAATGGATTTTCTAAACCTATGTTTATTTCTGCTCTTCCCATTGAATTTATAACTGCAATTTTTTTGTTCTGACACTTATAAATATTATAACCTTTTCCACAAACTCCCTCAGGATAATTATTTGGACGAATTATTTTAGGATGATCTATAAACTTAAAAATATCTTTTTTTCCCCATGTATGATTTCCCATAGTTACACAATCTGCACCGCTTGACAATATATCTTTAAAATTATTTTCTGTAATTCCCATACCATCTGCTGCATTTTCTCCATTTACAATTACAAAATCTATATTATTTTCTTTTTTTATTATTGGTAATCTTTTTTGTAATTCCTTAACTCCTGAATTACCTACTATATCACCAACAGCTAAAATATTCATTTTATTACATTCCTTTCTAAATCGTTAAAGACTAAAATTGTAATTATTTTTCTATTTACAGCTCAAACTGGCTATTATAAAGTTCAGCATATGCGCCTTGTTTGGCCATTAGTTCTTCGTGATTGCCTTGCTCTACAATGTTTCCATTATTAATAACCAAAATCAAGTCTGCATTTTTTATTGTTGACAATCTATGTGCAATTATAAAAGATGTTTTTCCCTCAGTTAATTTATCCATGGCAGCTTGAACTATTTCCTCAGTTCTTGTATCTACATTTGATGTAGCTTCATCTAATATCAAAAATGGTGCATTTTGTAGCATTCCTCTAGCTATAGTTAAAAGTTGTTTTTGTCCAGCAGATACACTTTCATTTTCAGACAAAATTGCATCATATCCGTTTGGAAGAGTTCTTATAAAATGATCTAATCCAACAGTTTTGCATACTTCAACAACTTGTTCATCAGTAACATTTTCGTTATTATATACAATATTTTCTTTTATAGTTCCTTCAAATAGCCATGTATCTTGAAGAACCATTGTAAATAATTCATGAATATTTTCTCTAGTTAATTCTTTTGTTGATACATCATCAATTTTTATATCTCCCGAGTCTATATCAAAAAATTTCATAAGTAAATTTACAAGAGTTGTTTTTCCTGCTCCTGTTGGTCCAACTATTGCAACTTTCTCTCCAGGTTTTGCAAGCATACTGAAGTTTTTTATAGTTGGTTTGTCATTGTTATCATATTGAAAAACGACATTATTAAATTCAATTTTACCTTTAACTTTTTCTTTTTCTAGTTTTTTTGTAAATGATGTTTCATCTGACATCTCTTTTTCATCTACAAACTCAAAAACTCTTTCAGAAGCAGCAGCTGTTGACTGCATTGCTGTAAAACTTTGAGCTATTTGAGATAATGGGTTTGTAAATAATCTTACATATATCATAAATGCAACTATTACTCCAAAAGTCATAAAATTATTCATTGTAAGAATTGCTCCTACAATACATACTGCAACATATCCAAAATTCCCTATAAAATTCATTATAGGTTGCATAAGTCCTGATAAAAACTGACTTTTTAAATTTGCCTCATAAACACTTTTGTTTAATTCATCAAATTTTTCATTTGCTTTTGATTCACCATTATATACCTTTACAACATTCAAACTCGAATAAATCTCTTCTATATGTCCATTTAATTTTCCCAGCTCAGTTTGCCTTGCTATAAAATATTTTTGAGATCTTCCTAAAATCAGAAACATTAACACAAAACCAATTACACTTGCCAAAATGGCAGTAACTGCCATTATCCAGTTTGTATAAAACATCATTACTATCGTTCCTAAAAACAATGTCACTGACGTTACAAGAGTTGCTAACGATTGGTTCATTGTTTGTGCAATAGTATCTACGTCATTTGTAACTCTTGATAAGATGTCTCCTTTTGAGTGTAAATCATAATATCTTAATGGTAATTTGTTTATTTTTTCTGAAATTGATGTTCTTAAATCCTTTGCAAATTTATTAGAAACATCAGCCATCAATATACTTTGAATATATATAAACAAAGAATTGGCAATATACATTAACCCTAGTATTATTGCAATTTGTTTAACTTTTGCTATATTCATTTCTCCAAGTAAACCTAATTGTATTTCATCTGTTAATTTTGATAATATATTTGGTGCTGTTATTCCTATAATTGCGCCTAACATTGCTAAAATTAATGCTATTATAATTGCGATTTTATATTTATCTAATTCTTTAAACAGCCTCATTATAGCGCCTTTGAAATCCTTAGCTTTATCAGCTGGATTTCCCATTTTCCCTCTTGGTCCTGGCATAAAATTTCTCCCTTCTTATCCTGCAAGTTCTGCTTCAGAAAGCTGTGATAAAGCAATTTGTTTATATACTTCGCAGTTTTCTAAAAGTTCTTTATGTGTTCCTTGTCCTACAACTTTTCCTTCATCAAGTACTAAAATTTTATCAGCATTCATTATTGTTCCAATTCTCTGTGCTACAATTAAAATTGTAGCATCTTTAGTATACTTTTTTAGTTCTTTTCTTAATTGTAAATCTGTTTTATAATCTAATGCTGAAAAGCTATCATCAAAAATATAAATCTCAGGATTTCTTGCTATTGCTCTAGCTATAGAAATTCTTTGTTTCTGACCTCCTGATATATTAGTTCCTCCTGCTGCTAAGTCTGTTTCATATCCTTTTTCCATTTTTTCTACGAATTCTTTTGCTTGAGCAACTTCAATTGATTTCTTTATCTTCTCTTTATTAATTTTTCCTTTTCCATTTTCCCCATATGCAATATTTTCATTTACTGTTCCATTAAATATTACTGCTTTTTGAGATACATATCCAATTTTGTTATGTAAAGAACTTTGTTTGTAATCTTTTACATTAACTCCATCTACTAAAATTTCTCCACTTGTTGCATCATAAAATCTTGGAATTAGATTTATAATAGTAGACTTTCCTGAACCTGTTGATCCTATAAATGCAATTGTTTCACCTTGTTTGGCTTTAAAGGATATATCTCTTAAGACATATTCTTCTCCATCTGGATACTTAAAAGATACATTATTAAATTCAATTTCTCCTTTTAAACCAGCTTTTCCTTGTTCTTGTGTACCATCTTTTATTGTAATTTCTGTATCTAATACTTCATTTATACGGTTTGCTGATACTTGAGCTCTTGGAAACATCATAAAAATAAATGCTAGCATTAAAAATGACATTATTACTTGCATAGAATATGAACTAAATACAACCATATTACTAAATATTACAAGTTTTTCAGTAACTTGTGCATTATAGATTAAAAATGCTCCAATTGTGTATATACCAAGTGTCATAGAATGCATAACTAAATGCATCATTGGTTGCATTATTGAAAACATTCTTTGATTAAATAATTGTTGATTGGTAAGTTTTGTATTTGTATCTTCAAATTTATTTTCCTGATAATCTTCCGCGTTAAAAGCTCTTACAACTCTTATACCTGTTAGGTTTTCTCTAGTAACCTCATTAATTTTATCTGTAAGTTTTTGTACAATTTTAAATTTAGGTACAACAACTTTCATTAAAATTCCTACAACTGTTAATAAGGTAATTACTCCTCCTCCAACTAATGCTGTCCATTGTAAATTTTTTGTTAAAATTTTTCTTATTGCCCAAATTGCCATTATAGGTGACTTTATAATTAACTGTAAACCCATTGCCATAAGCATTTGAATTTGTGTAATGTCATTTGTAGTCCTTGTAATTAAGCTACTTGTAGAAAATTGTTTTATTTCATTCATAGCTAAGTTTTGAACCTTTGTAAACAATTTACTTCTTATTTTTAAAGAAAGTGTTGCTGAAACTCTAGATGCTAAATATCCAACAATAACAGCTGAAGCCAAACTTCCAGCTGCACAAAGCACCATAAATACACCATTTACTAAAATATCGTGAAAACTACTCCCTTCAGTTTGAACTAATCTAGTAATTTGAGACATATAATCTGGCATCTTTAATTCAAGCCATACCTGACCTGCTATTAGTGCAAAACAGATTAGAATAACAAAAACATCTCTTTTATTTAAATTTTTTAATAATTTTAACATTAAATTCATCCTCTCTAAACATATGGACTCTATTATATAATATCTTCAAATTAATGTCAATTTGGGACCGGGTCCTTTTTTGCAATTTCAATTTGGGACCGGGTACTTTTTTGCAATTTCAATTTGGGACCGGGTCCTTTTTTGCACGTATAAAAAAGATAATTTTGTATATATTATACTATATATATAGAAAGGTTGTTTAAAATATGGATATTAAAAGAGTAAATTATATTTTGTCTACTAATGAAAAAATAGATGTTTTCTATCAAAATAGACCTGTTTGGATTCAAGGAATTTCTGATACAATTGCTAAAGTTGGATTTGTGGATAATTTTGAAGAAAAAGATGTTAATATTTCAGATTTAAAAGAATAACATTTGCAAAAAAGTGTAAAAAAGGACCCGGTCCCAAATTGAAATTGCAAAAAAGGACCCGGTCCCAAATTAAAATTTTATTCATAATATACTTTATTAATTTCTTTATTATCTCTTTTAAAAATACTTTTTATTATACTTATTATTTTTAGCTCTGTATTTTCACTATGTTTTGCTATTTTTTTGCTTTTATTCGATTTTACAACCATTGGATATAATTCATATTTAACATTAAATATCTTAAAATCTTCTAATTCATTTTTATCAAGACAGTCCAAATATACATCCAATTCGTTTATATTTCTACATGCAGAAATTATAGCCGGATGCAAATATCTTTTTTTCATCATCTCTGTAGCTATTGCAACTGCATCAATAAAGCTATAGTTTTCTCTATCTCTAGCTAGTTTCATTGTTTCTACATATCTACTTGCAAATTGTACTTTATAGTCTGAAAAATCTCTTGTAAATTTATCTTCTATTACCTCTTCTAATGAACTGTATTTCTTTTCTTCATTGTTAAAGATTTCTAGTACTTCTTTTGCCTTATATGGTAATATAACTTTTCCAAGTTTTTCAGATATTAAAAGTGTGTTGTTATTCTTTATTTGAACTTCTTTATTTTCTTTTTCATTTATACTATTTTCTACTTGATTTTCTTGTATAACGTTTTCTTTTTGATCTACTTGATTTTCTTGTATAATATTTTCATTTTTTTCTGTTTCATTTTGAATACTTGCTTGTTCAACCATTACTTTTTCCATTTCTTTTGTATGTTCGTCCTTCATTTTTTCGAGTGTTTTTGCTAAATCATTCATTAATTCATTTATATATTTTTCTGTTATATTTTCTTCAAAAACAGAATTTTTTACATAATTTCTTCTAATCTCTTTATATTTTTGATTATATCTATTTATTTTATTCTTTTCAACCCCTATGTTTCCAATTGAATCAATATTTTTAAGCACAATTGTCAAAAGCTCCAAGTTGCTATCAATTTTATTTATTTGTATCTGAAATATTTGTATTTTCTTTTCTATGTCTTCTTTGTTTAAATCATTTTTATTAGCAATTTCATCTTCAAATATTTGCATAGTATCTAAATATGTATTATATAAAGACATTCTTTTGCTATATGAATTT
>CAYTEX010000067.1:0-2211 GCA_964437015.1 uncultured Clostridium sp.
ACTTAATATATGTGCAATTACATCTTTTGTATATATAATATTACTAAATATAAATTTAAATATAGATTTAATTGCAACAAAAAATATTTTTATATGTTTTTTAATATATATTATTATTTTTGTTGTTATAATAAAAAAATCCATTGAAGCATATTACAAGCAAAAATTACTTATTCAAGATCTTAATGAGACTAAAAAAGAATTAGAGGATAAGAAAAAGGAAATAGAAGAATTAGAAGCGGAAAATTTAAGCTTTAGTAAGAAGAGCCATTCTCTAGCACACAAACAAAAATCTTTAGAATTCAAAATTAACAAATTATTAATGAATTCAGAAAATGCTGAAGAATTAGGATTACAAGAAGATTTGAAGAAAATTTCACAGCAATTAAATGAAAATTCTAAATTGCCCAAATTAGATAAAACAGGAATTACAGAAGTAGATGATATGCTTAATGTTATACAAGAAGAATGTAGACTAAATGGTATAGACTTTATTTTACAATTAAAAGGTAATATTTATCAAATGACAAATAATTATATATCAAAGGAAGACCTTGCCATTTTACTTGCAGACCATATAAAAGATGCAATTATAGCCATTAATCATTCAGATAACGTAAACAAGAGTATAATGGTTAGACTTGGCCAAGTTGAAGAATGTTTTGCGGTATACATATATGATTCTGGAATTGAATTTCCAAAGAAAGTTTTAGAAAAATTAGGAAAGATACCTATTACGACATATCAAGACGAAGGTGGAACAGGTATGGGATTTATGAATACATTTGATTTGCTAAAAAAGAGTAATGCAAGTCTTATTATCGAAAGTATTGGAAAGCCAAGCAAAGACAATTATACAAAGGTGATAAAAATAAAATTTGACAATAAAAATCAAATTTATGTTTGACAAAATAAATTTTGTATGATATTATTATAGCAAATTTATTTGTAGGAGTGATTATTATGCGAACGAAAAAAGAAGAATTAAATAAAAGAGAAAAAGCAATTTTAAAATTTATCGAAAAAAAGATAAAAGAAGATGGATATCCACCATCAGTTAGAGAAATAGGCAAAGCTGTTGGACTAAGCTCTACAGCAACTGTTCATGGATATTTAGCTAAACTTAGAAGTAAAGGTTATATAAAGAAAGAGGATAAAAAAGGTAGAACATTAAAACTATTAAAAGGTGGCAATGGTATGCCGGTAGAAAACACACAAAAGAATTTCTACTCACAAAAAGAATTAATAGATGTTCCTTTAGTAGGAAAAATAACAGCTGGAATGCCAATTTTAGCTGTAGAAAATGTTACAGATACATTCCCAATCCCAATAGACTTTGTTGGAAATTCAGAAACTTTTATGCTTACAGTTAAAGGTGAAAGCATGATAGAAGCTGGAATTTTAGATGGAGACTATATATTAGTTAGAAAACAACCAGATGCAATGAATGGAGAAATTGTTGTTGCATTAATAGAAGACGAAGCAACTGTTAAAACATTTTATAAAGAAAAAGACCATATACGATTACAACCAGAAAATTCTACAATGGATCCAATAATAGTTCCAGACTGCAGTATACTTGGAAAAGTTATAGGTGTATTTAGAAGAATGTAGGAGAAGTTTAATGTCACAAACTAAAAAACAAAATAGTAAAAGCAATAAAAAACACAATAATAAAGGCTATAAAAGAATAGCTTTTGTTATTGTGTTAGTTTTATTGCTTTTTGTTATTGTAAAAAATAAAACGATAAAAAACAGCTATAATAATATTCAAATTATTTTAAATAATGAAAACATTACTGAAAAAATAGAAAATCCAATAATTATAGAAGATGAACAAATTTATATGAGTTATAATGACATAAAAAATTTTTTAGATGAGACTTTATATACAGAAAATGAAACAAATTTAATTATAACAGCAAGTGATAAAAAGGTAGCAGCTATAAATCCACAAAATCAAACTTTAGAAATTAACAGTTCAAATGTTGAAGTGAAAAACATATTTATAGAAAGAGATGAAAAAAAATATATTGCTATTTCTGAGCTAAAAAATGTATACAATTATGATATAAAAAATATAACGAAAACAAACATTGTAACAATAGATAGTCTAAGCAAAAAAAGCACAAAAGCTTATGCTAAAAAGAACTTAAAAGTAAAAAAAGAAAGCAAAATATTATCTGCTAATATAGATGAAATAAAAAAAGG
>CAYTEX010000067.1:2221-6302 GCA_964437015.1 uncultured Clostridium sp.
AACTGGCTATATTTTATAAATGAAGAAAATGACTATGCAAAAATTAGAACCCAAAATGGAGTTTTAGGATATGTAAAAAAGAATTTACTAGCAAATTTTGTAAATGAAAGGGACGACTTTGTTGAAGAAATAAAAGAATTTAATGAAGAAAACGCTTTAAAACATGATATTTCAAAAGACGATCTAACTACTTTTGAAAAAAGAAAAAAAATTATAAATATAATATTGCAAGAAGCAATAAAAAATGATACTATGTATGTACAAATAATATATACTGGTGAATCAAATTTTGAATATGAACGATTCAAAATTGAAATTATTCCGGTACTTAGAGAATGTGGAATAAAAATTAAGACATAAGAGAGGAAAGTAATTTATGAGAAAAAAAGGTTTTATAATTTTAGGGATTATATTTGCAATAATTTTAGTAGGAATAATTTCTATTTTTACATGGTATAAAATTGGAACAACTGCTCCCAAAAATGAAGAAAACAAAGACATAATTATTGAAATTAAAAGTGGGACAAGTACTAAGGAGATTACAAAATTATTAAAGAATAATAGTGTAATTAGAAATGAATTAGTAGCACAAATATATATAAAATTGCATGATGTAAAAGGTTTGCAAGCAGGAAAATACTTATTTAATGGACAAGATTCTTTAAAAGCAGTTTTAAATACATTAGAAAATGGAAAAGTTATGGATGAAACTGTTACAATAACTTTTTTAGAGGGCAAAAATATGAGATATATTGCCTCAACAATTGCTGAAAAAACTAACAATACTGCAAACGATGTATATGAACTATTAAAAGACAATACTTATATAACATCATTAATAGATAAGTATTGGTTTCTATCAAAAACTATTTTAGACGAGAACATCTATTATCCACTTGAAGGATATTTATATCCAGATACATATAGTTTTGAAAATAAAGATGTAAGTGTAAAAACAATTTTTGAAAAGATGTTAGACCAAACAAGTAAAGTTTTAGCAAAATACAAAAAAGAGGGACAGGAAGGACAAGAAGGACAAACTATAGAAAATATTAGTGTACATCAAATGCTAACAATTGCTTCAATTATTGAATTAGAAGGAAACAATAGTGAGAACAGAGCTAAAATAGCAAGTGTTATATATAATAGGCTAGCTAACAATATGTCACTAGGAAGTGATGTAACAACATATTATGCAATTAAAGTTGACATGGGAGAAAGAAACTTATATAAAAAAGAAATAGAAACATATAATGCTTATAATACTCGAGGACCAAATATGAATGGAAAATTACCAATAGGACCAATTGCAAATCCATCAGAAGAAGCAATTACAGCAACACTTAATCCATACAAAGAAAATTATTTATATTTTGTAGCAGACAAAAATGGAGACATATATTTTTCAAAAACATATGAAGAACATCAAAATACCATAAACACTCTAAAGAAAAAAGGTTTATGGTATGAATATGATAATTAATATGCTATTAATTATTTAAATATATACAGTTTTATTATTAGTATAAATTACAAAACCGGGTTTACTATTACTCGGTTTTTTTACATTTGAGACTTTACAGTAATCGACAGGTGTATGTGAAGAGTTTTTAGCTTTACTATGTTTAACAGCAAGTTTAGCTGCCTCAATTATTATTTCCTCTGAAACGAATTCATTTGGATTAGTCTTTAGGATAACATGGCTTCCATGTGTATCTTTAGTGTGAAACCATAAATCACTTTTTTTAGCAAATTTACATGTTAAATAATCATTCTCCTTATTATTTCTTCCTACAAAAATAGTATAACCATCTATTACATATTTTAAGGGATTAAAATGAGCAGATTTGTTTTTTGTTAACTTTTTTCTCTGAATTTTCTTTTTCTTTTTTAAATTTAATTTATTAGAAAACAAATTGCTTTCTGCAATTTCTTCATAGATTTCTTCTACATCTTCAACTGTTTTACAAGTATTTAATTCATAAATAATGCTTTCCATATAATTTATATCTTCAATGGTTTCCTGTTTTTGATTATTCACAATTTCAATAGCATTTTTTAATTTTGAATATTTTTTAAAAAATTGTTTTGCATTTTGAGCAGGAGAAGATTTAATATCTAAAGGAATTTGAATTTTCTCATTATTATTATAATAATTTTCTAATTCGATTGATGGTATGTTTTTATTAGGAATTCTATATAAATTAGAAGTTATTAATTCGCCATATAATCTATAGTTTTCTTTATTATTACATTCTAAAAGTTTAGAGTCTATATTTAATAATCTTTTCTCATATTTTTTTAGAGTAGCTAAAATTAAATTTAATATATTATTTCTATAGTTTGTGAATAATTCTAAAGTTTCTTTATTATAATAAAAATCATCCAATGTATAATTAGTAATATAAGGACCAAGATCTTCTTTTGAACAATATAAAAAGTAGTCTTTTTTATTTTCTAAAACAATTAAATCAAAAAAATCACTATTTATTATTTCTTTAATTTTTAGATAAATGGTTTCTACAGCATTTTTTGATATATCATTTATGGAAAGTTTTTGTATTATATTTTTTATAAAAGATGAACTTATTCCATTAAAAGTATTTGCTATTATTTTATCGATATTGTAATTAGAGATATCTAAATCTAATATATCTTTAGATTGATTTACAATATAATCTGTAAGATGTGGTTCAATTTTAGAATAAAAATCCTCAAAATCTTTTAATTCTAAAAAACTGTGTTTTAAAGTTTCGGGAAAAATATATTTTGCAGTTGGGTAAATATCTCTATTTGAATTTTCCTCGATATTTGTATGTCGTAAGCTATCAATTATTATATTATTATTATCTGTTAATATTATATTACTGTGTTTTCCCATTAATTCAATAATTAACCTTTTGTTCAAAGGCTTATTTGGATTTTCGTTATTTTCTAAATCAATAAAAACAATACGCTCTAAATCTATAGTTGAAATGCTTTTTACTTTATATCCTAAGATATGTTTTCTAAGTAGCATGCAAAAATTAGGTGCAGAAACAGGATTTTTTTGCTGATGAGTTGTTAAATGTAATCTACAATTGTTTGCAGAGATACATAAAAGTAGATTGTAATTTTCACCTTTTCCATATAAACCTAGAACAACTGTGTTTTTATCTGGTTCGTATACCTTATCAATTTTATAATTAACAATATTTTTTAGTTCTTTTGTTACAGCTCTTGTAACAATTCCGTCAAATGCCATTTTAAAGTCCTCCAAATATAAGTATTTTAACATTTTATTGAAAGATTATCAAGATATTTGAATAACAAGATGTTGTAAAAATAAAAAAAATATTGTATAATATATATGTATATGGGGGTGTAATGGTTTCGACATTGCTCTAGAAGTATAAATAGCGAGTAGTGGATGGTCGCTTCGGCCACTATAAAAAAGCGAAAATAAATTTAAACGCTGATAATAATGAATTAGCATTAGCTGCCTAGTTGCAGCTACGCCTTTTATTGTGTTCCCACGCATAATAAAAAGGTGTCAAATTAGTGGGAAACAAATCTATTTGGTATCTTTGAAAATAGAGGGTATTTAAAAGATATATTTAAGCTAAACACGTTTGCTTGTATAGTTTAGATGAATAATTATAGCAAACTGCACTCGGAGAAGTTTATATGGAAGGGGTAGTGGACAGGAGTTCAAATCTCCTCACCTCCACCATTTTTTTATTGGAGAATAATTATGGATGAAACATTAAACACATATAATAAAATTGCCAAAAAATATGATGAAGAATATGGGAATGACTTGAGTGATGCCCCATATATAGATTTGTTTTTGAGTTATATTAAAGGCAATAAGATAGTAGATATTGGTTGTGGACCAGGTACATTATCAAAATATATTGCAGATAAAGGTTACAAAGTTGATGCTATTGATTATTCAGAGAAAATGATAAAAATTGCAAAAAACAAAGTAAAAAACGTTGATTTTTTTCAAATGGATATGAGAAATATTACAATTGAAAAAAATACAATGGCATTATGTTAGCATATTCTTTATTTCATATTTCTAAACAAGATGTTAGAG
>CAYTEX010000068.1:0-6264 GCA_964437015.1 uncultured Clostridium sp.
ACCTCACACTTCTCACAGCAATATACGAAGGGAATGAATAATATGCAAAAGAAACAAATTATTTCAATAGATGGACCTGTAATCTTAGCAAAAGGAGAAGGCGACTTTGCTATGCATGATATTGTTCATATATCATCTGAAAAGATTTTAGGTGAAGTAATTAAATTAAATAAAGATATTGCAACAATTCAAAGTTATGAAGATACAACAGGATTAAAAATCGGAGAAGAAGTTGTTGGACTAGAGGAATCTTTAAGTTTAACATTAGGACCAGGAATAATTAGTAATATTTTTGATGGAATTGGTAGACCTCTAAATCAACTTAAAAGTTTACATGGGGATTTTATAAAAAGAGGTGCAACAAATATAAGTATAGATTTAGACAAAAAGTGGCATTTTATTCCAATAGCTAAAGAAGGAGAGACTACAAATTTAAATTCTATATTAGGAGAGGTAAAAGAAACAGAATTAATTACAAATAAAATAATGTGTAGCTATGATGGAGAAGGAACTGTTGTAGAGATAGCAACAGAAGGAGATTACACAGCAAAAGATTGTATTGCAAAAATAAAAACAGAAGAAGGAACCCTAATAGAACTTAATATGATACAAAAATGGCCTGTAAGAAAGCAAAGACCTTATCAAACAAGAATGAGTTTAACAAAACCTTTAATTACTGGTCAAAGAGTAATAGATAGTTTATTTCCAATTGCAAAAGGTGGAACAGCAATGATTCCCGGAGGGTTTGGAACAGGAAAAACTGTAACACAACATCAACTAGCAAAATGGTCAGATGCAGATATTATTGTTTATATTGGATGTGGAGAACGTGGAAATGAGATGACAGAAGTTTTAGAAGACTTTCCTAAATTAAATGATCCTAAATCAGGAAAACCTTTAATGCAAAGAACAGTTTTAATTGCAAATACTTCTAACATGCCAGTTGCTGCAAGAGAAGCATCAATATATACAGGAATTACAATTGCAGAATACTACAGAGATATGGGATATAATGTTGCAATAATGGCAGATTCAACGTCAAGATGGGCAGAAGCATTAAGAGAGATTTCAGGTAGATTAGAAGAAATGCCAGCAGAAGAAGGATTTCCTTCATATTTGCCATCAAGACTTTCAGAATTTTATGGAAGAGCTGGAGAAGTTCAAAATCTAAATGGAACAACAGGATCTGTAACAATAATAGGAGCTGTATCACCACAAGGATCAGACTTTTCTGAACCTGTAACACAAAATACAAAAAGATTTGTTCACGTATTTTGGGGGCTAAGAAGAGATTTAGCTTATTCAAGACATTATCCTGCAATAGACTGGAATATAAGTTACAGCGAATATGTAGATGGATTGTCAAATTGGTTTGAAGAAAATATAGATTCAGATTATCAAGAAACTAGACAAACAATTGTAAAAATTTTAGAAAAAGAGAATGAGTTACAAGAAATTGCAAAAGTTGTTGGACAAGATGTACTTTCAGATGACAAAAAACTAACTTTAGAAGTTGCAGAGGCAATTAGAGTTGGGTTTTTAAGGCAAAATTCATTTAGTGAAATAGATACTTATGTTCCAATTGAAAAACAATATAGAATGATGCAAACAATATTACTAATTAATGAAAGAGCTTTAAAACTAGTTCAAAAATCAATTCCATTATCTGAAATAAAGAAAACAGGTATTTTTAATGAATATAAAGAAATAAAGAATACTATTAGAAATGATGAATTAGACAAAATAGATGAATTTCAAGTTAAAATAAAAAATAAGCTGAAAAAACTAGAAGAAGAATACAAGGAACATATATAATTTGGAATTCAAATAAGGAAGGATATATTTTAGTACATGAAAATTAAGTATATAGGCCTAGAAGAAATAAATGGGCCATTAGTATTTATAAAAACACCAAAAGATGTTTCATTTGAAGAACAAGTCCAAATTACCTTAAAAGACGGAGAAAAAAGAATAGGAAACGTTTTAAGGCTAGACCAGAACATAACTACAATTCAAGTGTATAAAGGTACAGATGATATAAACATTCAAAATGTACAAACAGAATTTATAGGAGAACCGCTTAAGCTTAAACTTTCGCCATTAATGCTTGGAAGAATTTTTGATGGAGCAGGAAATCCTATAGATGGACTTGGAGAAATTGACGCAAGGTTAAAAAGAGATATAAATGCAAACCCAATAAATCCTATTGCAAGAAAGTATCCAAGAAATTATATACACACTGGAATATCTGCAATAGATGGTTTGATGACAATAATTCGAGGTCAAAAAATTCCTATTTTTTCAGGAAGTGGACTTAACCATAATGAGATTGCAGAAAGAATAATAAGACAATCTAATATTACTGATGGAGATAAATTTGCAATAGTATTTGGATTAATGGGAGCAGAGTTTGAAACAGCAGAATTTTACAGAAAAAGTTTTGAAGAAAACGGAGTATTGTCAAAAGTTGTGATGTTCCAAAATCTATCTAATGATGCATCTGTTGAAAGAATATTAACACCGAAAGTTGCTTTAACTTGTGCAGAATATTTAGCATTTGACCTAGGCTATCAGGTTTTAGTGGTTTTAACAGATATGACATCATACGCAGAAGCATTAAGAGAAGTATCAACTCTAAAAGGAGAAATCCCTAGTAGAAAAGGATACCCTGGTTATTTATATAGTGATTTAGCATCAATTTATGAGAGAGCAGGAATGATAGAAGGAAGGACAGGGTCAATTACACAAATACCAATACTTACAATGCCTAATGATGATATAGCACACCCAATTCCGGATTTAACAGGGTACATTACAGAAGGCCAAATTGTACTTGGAAGAGATTTATATCAAAAAGGAATAAATCCACCAATAGATATTTTACAATCACTTTCAAGACTTATGAAAGATGGAATAGGTGAAGGATATACAAGATCAGACCATGCTGAACTTTCAAATAAAATGTTTGCAGCATATTCAAAAGTTCAAGATGCTAGAGCCCTTGCAACAGTTTTAGGAGAAGCAGATTTATCAGAGACAGATAAAAAGTATATAAAATTTGGTGAAGAATTTGAAAATAAATTTTTAAATCAAGGA
Source organism: uncultured Clostridium sp. (assembly GCA_964437015.1). Classification (GTDB taxonomy): domain Bacteria; phylum Bacillota; class Clostridia; order TANB77; family CAG-508; genus CAG-269. The sequence continues at coordinate 3,097 of CAYTEX010000068.1, forward strand.
ACTTATGAAAATAGAAGCATTGAGGAGACCTTAGATTTAATGGGAGAATTGTTAAAAATAGTTGAGTAAAAAAACATATAAAGTGAGGAAAGCTGTATGGGTGCAGTATATTTGCCAACCAAAAATAATTTAATAAAGCTTAAAAATACAATAAAACAGCGAAAAAGCGGACAAAAACTTTTAGAGGACAAATCATTAATTTTAAAAAGAAAATTGGAAACATATAAGACAGAAAAAGAAAATTTAGTAAAACAATTAAATATAAAAATGGAAGAAGCACAAAGCTCTTTAAATAGAGCAATAGTTGATGTTGGTTTTGATGAATTAATAGATATATCTAATGCAATTAAGATGGATAATTCAATTAATATAAAGTATTTAAGTGTGATGGGCGTAGAAATGCCATCTTGTATATATCAAGAACAAGAATTAGAACCTAATTATGGTTTATATCATACAACAATGAAAGTTGATGAAAGTATTGTGAGTTTTACAAATGCAAAAAGAATACTTATAAAATTAGCAGAATTAGATAGTTCAATAATTCAACTAAAAAAAGCTATCGAAAAAAATGAGAGAAGGTCAAAAGCTTTAAAAGAAATAATTATTCCAAAAGATGAAGCTTTAGCAAAAAAAATAACAAGTACACTTGAAGAAGCAGAAAGGGAAGAATTCTCAAGACTAAAGGTTGTTAAAAATAGTGGTAATGCTAATAAGTTATATAATTGATATTAGAAAGCTGTAAAGTTATTTATATCAGTTCAAAATTACACTTGCTTTAGTCTAAAAAATATGGTATATTATGGTAAACTAGATAAAGGAGATTTTAGAGTGCAAAGAAAGATAAACAATTTTGATACTTATGAAAAAAATGATTTAAAAGATATGCTTTATAAAACAACACTAAGAAATCAAAATAAAGTAGCTTTTAAATTAAAAGATAACGAAGGAAAAATAGTTAATACAACATATTTGGATTTTAGAAAAGATGTAGAGGCATTAGGAACAAAACTTATAGAAATGGGGCTAAAAAATAAAAGAATAGCAATAATTGGAAAAAACAGTTATGAATGGGCTGTTTCCTATTTGGCTTGTGTCGTTGTTGGAATAGTTGTGCCAATAGATAAAGAATCTTCAGATGAAAACATAAAAGAATTTTTAAATTCTTCTAAAGCAGATGCTATAATTTCAGATACAAAATTTTTAGATAGAATAGAGAAGTTTAAATCTGAATTAAAAAATAAGTTAATTAAAATAGACATGCAAAATACATTAAAATACACAAACTTTAGATATTTAATAGATGATGGAAAAAGACTAATATCAAATGGAAATAGAGATTTTATAGACACAAAAATAAATCCAGATGAGATGAGAATACTTTTATTTACATCTGGTACTACTGGAAATTCAAAAGGAGTAATGCTATCACATAAAAATATATGCTCTAATATTATATCTGTTGCAAAGATAGTAAAAGTAGATAACTCAACATCTGTTCTTTCAATACTTCCACTTCATCATACTTATGAATGCACATTAGGATTTTTACTTGTTTTATATGGTGGGGGAAATATTGCATATATGGAAGGTTTAAGATATATAACTAAAAACATTCAAGAATTTAAACCAACATTTATTTTATGTGTACCATTATTGCTAGAAAATGTGTATAAGAAAATAATAAAAACTTTAAAGGAAAGTTTGCCAAACAAATATACACAGGATGAAAATAACATAATACAAAATTTACCTTTTTATTTAAAACCAATTATTAAAAGAAAGATAAAAAAATCCTTAGGTGGAAAAATTAAAACATTTATTGTAGGAGCTGCAGCTATAAAACCTGAAATTGTAGAAAGCTTTGTTGCTTTAGGCATAAAGGTATTGCAGGGATATGGCTTAACAGAATGTTCTCCACTTGTTGCAGGTAATAATGATACATACTATAAGGCAGAGTCTTGTGGTATGCCAATTCCAGATGTAGAGTATAAAATAGATAATCCAAATGAAGAGGGAATTGGAGAGATAATTACAAGAGGTCCAAATATAATGCTTGGATATTATGAAAATAAAGAAGCAACAGACAAAGTACTAATAAATGGTTGGTTTCATACAGGAGACTTGGGATACATTGATGATGAAGAATTTTTATATATAAGTGGAAGAAGCAAAAATATGATTCTTACAAAAAATGGAGAAAACATATATCCTGAAGAAATCGAAAAAATTTTAAATGATAATGATTTGATAGAAGAATCTCTTATTATAGGAACCTCAGATGGAAAAGATGATGTACAGGTTAAGGCAAAAATTTTTCCAAACATAGAGGCTATTAAAGAATATCTTGGAAATAAAGTTCCTACAAAGGAAGAAGTAACTAAAACTGTAAACGAGATAATAAAAAAGGTAAATGAAAGATTACCAAATTTTAAACACATAAAATCATTTAAAATTATGGATGAAGATTTTGAAAGAACAACAACGAATAAGGTTAAGAGGTTTGGAAAGAATATGGAAGACGAGGAAAAAAACGATTAAGTGATATGTCTTATTATTTAGCTGGTTAAAGAAGTTAGTGAAATAATAGAAAAATGTGCAAAATAGACAAAAAAGACTTGACTTTTGTTAATAAAAAAGAGTATAATGAATATAATAATATAGATACTTAATTGTATCTTGTCCAAATCAAATGTTAGCCGCAACCCTGTTTTGCGGGGTATAAATGCACAGGTGAGCAAATGTTACTCGCAACCCTACTTGCGACAAATAAATGCGTAGGTGGACAAATGTTAATAAAAATCTACCTTTTCGGAGGTAGATTTTTTGTTAGAAAAGAGGTTTAAATGATAGTAGAAAGCGGAAAATTTTATTTTATAAAAGATAAATTTTTTGATGTATTCAAAGGTTATAAATTAATGGAAAATAAAGAAAATGGTAATAAAAGACCTTGTTACTTTTGCTTTAATGATCCAGAAATTGAAGAAATAATTTGGTTTGTACCAATATCTAGCAAGGTAGATAAGTATAAGAAAATATATGAAAGTAAGAAGAAAACTAGAAAAAAAGTTTATAACTTTGTTTTTGGTAAAGTATTAGGAAAGGAAAAAGCATTTTTAATACAAAACATTTTCCCAACAACTGAAGAATACATAGAAAGCAAATATA
>CAYTEX010000069.1:0-6258 GCA_964437015.1 uncultured Clostridium sp.
AATTAAAACCGTCAAGCTATGTTTTGATTTTGATATAAATAGGTTACGCTATCTCTAGTATATAATCTAATTCTTCAAAATTTTGTGAGTATTTTTTTACCATATTATATAGACTTTTACAATTTGTTTTGTATTTTAGATGACAAAATTCATATATTAAAATATTTTTTAATACCGTTTTGTCATATTTTACTATTTCTGGATTTATAATTAGGTTTTTATTCCATGTAATCTTAGCAAGTTTATTTGGAATTCTTGAGATTTCGTAATTTTCAGGTGCTAATCCATGAAGTAAAACTCTTGTTTCTTCCATTGCTTTTTCTATTTCTATTCTAGCAATTTCTTCATACATTTTGTCTATTGCAATTTTGACAATTTCCATATTTTTATTTTTTTTATATTTAATAGGAAGATAAACATTTATTATATTACCTACCAAATTTAATTCTGGATTTTTTATTTTAGTATATATAACTTTTACAGATATTTCTTCTCCAAATAAAGTAATTTTTTGATCTAGTTCTTTCTCTATTTTTTTAACATTTAATAACCATTTAAACATTTTATAATCCTCCTTGTATGCGTTCATTTGTTTTGCGAATTCTCGTTCGCTTTCTATAATAGGATTATATATCTTATTTTTTTGTTTGTCAATAGTTTTTTTATAAAAAAATAAAAGTTTTGATATTTAGTATTACCAAAACTTTTATTGATTTTCATTTCATTTATTTTAATTTTTTTTACATATTTTATATCGTCAATATGTTTTCCATCATAGCTATTTAAAAATTATATTTTCTATATTTTTTATATGCTATAAATCCACATACTGCTACCACTAAAATAGCTCCACCATAAGCTAAATATTCATATCCTGTTTTTGGTAATGTTCCAGGAATAACAGAGTCATCACCAGAACCCGTTCCACCTTCGCCTGGGTTTGTTTCCCAGTCTGTCCATTTAAAATCTGAAGAGCCATAGAAACGCAAAGCCCAATAATCATTGGATACATAAGCTTGACCAAATGTAACAGCCTCATTAGAAACATATTTTCCGTTTTCGTCTATAGGTTTTACATATAAATAATAGTATTCTTCATCCTGTAGTCCATTTAGATTAATAAAACTATTATCTTCTTTATCAGCCTGATATTCAATTGCATAGCTATCATTTTGTTCAGCATTTAGTATTTGATCATATACTCCCGAATTAGATTTTGCATAATCTAAAAGCTCTTTAAATCCAGTACTATTTTCATTTTTTATTTTTTGTAATATTGATATATCTGTAATTTTTCCAACTTTAATTTGTATCTTTCTATTATTAGATTGCGCATGTGTAAAAGTTGTAACTATTTGGGTCTTATTACAGCTTACAAAAGTAGCCGAAAATGCATCATTATATTTTGGTTCACTATATCTAGTAAGTTTGTTTCCATATGATACAACATTCTTTTTATATTTATCTGTTGATTGGTATGTTTCACAAATATTCACATACAATTCTTGATTTAACTCAACATAGTTTGCCATTTCATCTGAACTTGATGTCTTTAAAGTTTTAGAATCCTTGTCATAAATCATTGTAATTCTACCTTCAGTTATTAGCAAACCATTTTCATCAAATACATCTGGTTTATTACTATTAGAAGTTATGTATAGACTGTAGCTATGATTTTCTTTCGGAGTTACTCCAGATATTTCTATAAATGCATCCGAAAAACTTCCCTTTTTCAATTCAAACTTAGCATTTGAAAAGTCTGTCCATTCATCATTTGATTGAGGATTTTCTATATCTCCTGAACCATTATTATCATCTGCTAGAGCTGTTACTGTTTCAGAAGCACTAGTATTTTCTGCTTCTGTTGAATTTGATACTATCTCATTTATTTCTTCTATTTCCTCATTATATGCTTCTACCTTATATCCACTTAAAAATAATGGTAATATAAGTGCTATAGCAATTGTTAAAATTAATAATTTTCTTTTCATTTTTTCCTCCTATTTTGCCTATTTCAACATTTTTTATAATACATTTAACTTTAATAGGCACCACTTACATTTATATCATAAGAATATAAAAAAAAACAACAAAAAAGCTGTTTTTTTATATTACATTTTTATTACATTTATGTTACATTTATATTACATTTGTATCTAAGTTTAATTATTATATTGCTCTTTTGTTTATGACTTTTTATAAATTTTTGTTCAAGTTGTCTATATAGCTAATTTTCTAAAATGTTTTTTGCCGTCATTATTCCCATATATTCTTCTGGAAGTACAATTTCGTCTACATCTAACTTTTCTAGTATTTTTTTGTGAATTTTATCTCCTGCTTTTGCTATTATATAATCAATACCAGCTTCTTTAAGTGCTAAACAAGCAATTATACTTACAGAAACATCTTCACCCACTCCTACAATTCCTATATCAAAATCTTTCAATGGGATTCCTTCTAATCCATCAATAGTTGTTATATCCATACATATAGCTTTTGTTACAAATGTACTTGCTTTTTCCACTAATTTCATATTTTTATCTATAGCTAAAACTTCCATTCCCTCTTCTGATAATTTTTTTGCTACATTCATTCCGTAGATTCCTAATCCTATAATAACACATTGTTTTTTCATTTGATATCCTCCTATAAAACTAATTTTCCAGACACATATTCAATATCTTTATTATCTTTCTTTTCTAAAATAAACAACGAAACAATTGAAATTGGTCCAACTCTACCTATAAACATTAAAGACATAAGTATCCACTTCGCCAGTATTCCTAATATACTTGGACTAAACACATTAAGTCCTGTTGCAGAAAAACTAGAAACACACATAAATATATTATCTATTAAATTAATATCTTGTATTTTTGATAAAATAAAAATTCCAGTAAATACAATAGTAATGCTTATAAATATATTTGTTATTGCATGCTTTATGGTATTGTCATCAATTTTTTTATAAAAACATATTACGTCTTTTTTGTTTCTTAATATAGAATGCATTGTTAGTATAATTACAACAATGGATGTGATTCGTATACCGCCAGAGGTTGAGCTTGGTGCTCCACCTATCATCATGAGAATTGATAAAACAAGTTTTAATATAGATGATGTTTCTCCAAGATTTGCAGTTGAAAATCCTGTTGTTCTACATGTTGCAGCTGTAAATAATGTCTGAAGTATACTTAGCTTTGGTTCAGCTATTTTTATTAATATAACTGATACTGTATAAATAACTACTGTTGCTATCAAAATTATTTTTGTATGAAATTGCATATGCATAAAACTCTTTTTCTTTATGCAGGTTATAAGGTCTTCTATGACAAAAAAACCTATTCCACCCAAAAGCATTAATATTATTATAACCATATTTATATAAATATCACTTTTAAATGGAACAAAACTTGTTGTACCAAAAAGGTCAAAACCGGCATTACAAAAAGCTGTTATTGAATGAAATATACTATACCATATGCCATCTTTCAAACCATATTTAGGTACAAATGAAAATGCAAGTAAAACACCACCTATAAGCTCAATAATTATGGTATACTTTATTACTTCTTTTAATCTTTGTATTAACATGCTATCTTCATCGTTATTAATAGAATTTGTTAATAAAATTGATTGTGAAATTGTCATTTTTTTATTTCTTATGTTTAATATAAATGCAATAAATGTAATAAATCCTATTGCTCCAATTTCTGTTGTAATTGCAATTACGAGTTGTCCAATAAATGTATAATCTACCGCTATATTTACAGTTGTAAGACCATTTACACATGTAGCAGATACAGCTGTAAAAAATGCATCTAGAGTACTTACATTACCATTTCTAGAAAATGGCATAAGAAGCATTATAAAACTAAGTAGTATTACAATTGCAAAACTTAAAATTGGAATTATATAAATATTTTTTTTCTTTAACATCTTTGGTTCCTTTCTATGGACTGACATAAATTTGATGTCTTAATTTTACACTAAATGAGTTTAATAAGCAACGGGTTTTAATTCTTTTTATACTAAAAAATACTTAATATACATTTAGCAATATAAAAATCACAAAAGTAACATGACCTTTGTGATTTATCTTAAATATTTCAAATCATTGTGTTATTGGAAAGCTAAATTATTGTTTTCTATTCTATTAACAAACATTCACTTTTTTCTTTATTTTTCAATATTTCTATTTTTGATTTTTATTTCATCTTCCATTTAGTTCCCCATTTGATGTCTGTATTACTTGTGTTTTGCTCCACCCGTTTCTTGTTGGTTGTTTTGCATAATTACTAGATTCAGCATTTATAGGATGATAACCATCTCTCAATCTTTTTTTAAAATCTGTTTTAGCTTTTCCTTGCTGACAAAGTCTATTCATTTCTTTTTGTAACTGAATAAAACTCCTAGAATATGCTTTAAAAAAATCCATCTTACATACATGAGGAACACCTGTACAACAGTCATTACTACAGCCAACTATTTTGCCTTTACCATGTGCCTGTAAATAAAAATCTGATGGTGTTATTGACATAGCAACCAAATCCCCTGGTTTAAATTCTCGCCCATCATCAATTTGTATTGAGTCATAGTTTATATTAACTTCTTGTACAAAATATACGTTTCCATTTAGTAAATAGCAATTACTCTGGTTATCTTTTGGATTACAAAATGCATCATATATAGGAATAGAATAATTTATAACAGGCTTTAATTCTCTATTTTTTATTTTTCCCTTTAATTCATCAATTATTTCTTGAGATTCTACTATTGGTGAGCGTTGCCAGACTCTTCCCTTTTTAATTCCATTTTCACATTCTTCTATATCACCACTTATTATTTTTTTAAAATCATCAAATGACGTACCTACCCATGTTGGTAAAAATACACCATCTTTAGCACAAGTATTAATATCTAGATAACCATTATACCAACCTAACATAAATGCAGAACCAGCAGAACTTAATTCATTCAATACCATTATAGTCTTTCCATTGTCTTTATTATAACGAGCTCCATTAATTTTTAGTAAATCTTTAATACTAGGTGGTGTTTCTATATATTTACCAAACATTTCCAATATGGTAGGTTTCCCATGATAATTTTTTAAATAATACATACTTGGTAATCCACATTCTAACATGATAAACTAACCTCTTTCTAATAGTTTTACGCTTTTATAGTTTACCATAAATCACCATTTATGTCAATTTTTTCTATTGACCTACAGCTTCTCATCTCTCACATCACACTTCAACAATCATCACATTCTCTTCTCCCACAATTTCCTTAAACACCTCAAATATCTGCTCTGTTAAGTAAATTGCACCACATTTTAACTCTTTATCTCCATCTTGTACAACTACAGCAATGTTATTCATTTCTCCTGAAAAATATTTTAAAGCTCCTCTTAATTTCTTCTTAGTTTCTTCATCTATGTTAGTTATATTTAAGCTTAAAATCTTTCTTTTTTTAGCTTCAAAATTTGTAATGGAATTTGCTATTATTGTTGCTTTTTCTTCATCTCTTATACTCAATCTTCCTTTTATTAGTACTATATTTTCTTCTATAAGGCTATCTTTTGCAGATAAATAAGCGTTTTCAAATGTTATAACTTCTACTTGGCCATATAAGTCTTCAACTGTTATAAAAGCCATAATTTTATTGGTTTTGGTAAATTTCTTTTTTATTGCTGTTATTATTCCTGCAAAAATAACCTCCTGTCCATCTTTAAATTTTGGTGTTGTTTCATACTGATTTTGTAGTTCTATTTCTGGCATATTTCCTTCATTTTCAATACTGTTTGTATTACTATTTAGTTGCATTATATCTTTACTTGAAATTGTGATTTGTCTTTCAATTTCTTCTTTTAGTTTTTCTAAGGGATGTCCAGATAAATATATTCCAAGCATTTCTTTTTCTTGTGACAAAAGCTCTTTTTCCGAGAACTCTTCTTTCTGAGTATAGGTATATTTTATATCTTCTAATTCTTCCTTTTGATTTGCAATACTTAAGTCAAACATAGAAAATTGACCTTCTAGTCCTTTTTTCTTTGAGCTTTGTATTGTATCTATAATATTTTCAAAAGACGCTAGAAGAGTGCTTCTTGTTTGATTAAAACAATCAAATGCTCCAGATTTTATAAGACTTTCTATACATTTTTTATTTACACCTTTGTCTTCTATTCTTTCACAAAAATCTGTAAAATCCTTAAAATTACCATTTTCTTCTCTTTCTTTTATTATTGCCTAT
>CAYTEX010000070.1:0-4690 GCA_964437015.1 uncultured Clostridium sp.
GATATTACAGATAATATCGAAATTAAGAACCCAGAAAAAACAAATATCTTTATTATAAATTTGCTTATGGATAAAATGTAAAACAGAAAACCTAATAATAAGGCAATTATCATAAATAGTCTAATAGTTCCATCTGAAAAATTGTACATAAAAAATATTATGCTTATTCCTGTTAGAATCCAAAATAGAACATCCTCAATATATGTAATAACATTTGACGTTGTGAATGTTTTACGAAGAATTCTAAAAAAATCAAATATCAGCCCAATTACAACTCCATTAAATGCAAATATTAAAAATAAATAAGCCTGATTAATTGCCAAAATATAATCTCCTTTATCTAAATATTTTGCTTAAAAGACTATTATCATGCTCTTTTTTTGAGTGGTCATTATAGCCCAAATTTGAAATTTCTCCTTCTACAATTACGTCCCCTGTATCTATGCTTAATTTATTAATTTTCAAATTTTCGCCTTTTATTGTTAAGAGACCTAATTCTGTTTCCATTATAACAACTTCATCATCAAAGCTTAGTACATCTTTTACCCCTGAAATATTAAGCTTGTTTCTATTTTCCAAAACAAGATTTTGTACAACAGTATTTAGTCCAATATTTTTTCTTTCTTCTACAACCATAGTATCTCCTCCCTAACTATAAATAATTATATTCTGTTTTTAGAGTTTTTAGAACAATAAAAAAAAGCTCGTTACTTTCCTAAGAATATAAAAAAAACCTAATATCTATTAAGATATTAGGGCTTTGTGTAATTTTTCTATAAATTTATCCAGAACAATTTCTTTAAATATAATTGCAATTTTAGTTTCATTTATTTCCATACTAATTATATCTAATTTAGATTCTTCAATAATTTTCATAGTCTTGTTTAAAATTAAATTATTACTCATAATTCCATTTCCTATAACAGAAACTTTTGTTATATCTTTATATGTTGCATTTAATTCTTTCCATTTTACTTCTAGTAATGTTGCAAGTTTGTTAAATTTTGTTTTTGGTATGGTAAAAGATATATCAATTGTTTTTTCACTGCTATTTACCAAATTTTTAACATTTAATTCATTCTCTATAAAACTGTTATAAATCTGATTAAATTTATTGATTGAATATTCACTATTTGATGTTATGTGCACATATTGAAGATTATCATTTTTTACGATATTTTTTACAAGTCCTGTTTCAATTTTATTATTTATTATAGTCCCAGAATTTTCATTAAATGTTGATTTTGCGACAATTGGAATATTAAATTTTTCACCTACCTCTACACATCTATTATGAAGAACTTTAGCACCTTCATCAGCTATATCTAGCATTTCTGTATAAGAAATTGTATCAATTTTCTTTGCTATTTTTGTTTTTTTAGGATCTGTGGTATATACACCATCTACATCTGAAAAAATATAACAATGGCTTGCATTTAACTTAGCAGCAAGAGCAACAGCTGTTGTATCTGATCCTCCTCTTCCTAAAGTTGTAATATCCATATTTCTGTTTATTCCTTGAAATCCAGCTACAATTACTATTTTTCCTGCATTTAACTCTTTTTCAATACGTGAAGTATCTATATCTTCTATTATAGCATCCTGATTAGTCGTGTTTGTTAAAATCCCAGCTTGCCAACCTGTAAGAGAAATTGCCTCTATTCCTAGTCTATTTAATAAAATGCTAAGTTTTGCCATCGACATTTGTTCTCCTGAACTTAGTAAGACATCTAGTTCTCTTTCATTAGGCACACTTGATAAACTCATTGCCTCTTTAATTAACGAATCTGTTGTTTTTCCCTGTGCCGATACCACAACTACTACTTTTTTATTTTCATCATAAAATTTTTTTATTTTTTTTGCAACAATATTTAGTTTAATATTGTCTGCTACTGAACTTCCTCCAAATTTTAATACTACTGTGTCCATAATTTTGGCACCTTCTTTGTTATTTTAGAAAGGATTGATTAATTATAAACATTCCTTTTGTATTATATTATATGTATTTTCTTAATTCGTTGACATTGTTAAATAACTTTCTATGAAACCATCTAAATCTCCATCCATTACTCCTTGTACATTGCCTACTTCATAATTTGTTCTATGATCTTTTACCATAGTGTAAGGACAAAATACATAAGAACGAATTTGACTTCCCCAAGCAATTTCACGTTGAACACCTTTTAGTTCTTCTATTGTTTCCTTGTGTTCTTTTTCTTTTAAATCTAAAAGTTTAGACTTCAACATTTTCATAGCATATTCTCTGTTTTGCAACTGAGAACGTTGAGTTTGACAAGAAGTTACTATACCTGTTGGAATATGTGTTAGTCTTACAGCTGAAGATGTTTTATTTATGTGTTGTCCACCTGCACCAGATGCTCTAAATACATCCATTTTTATGTCATCTGGATTAATATATAAATCAACATCATCTGTAATTTCTGGTAATACCTCAAGAGATGCAAATGAAGTATGTCGTCTTCCTCCTGCATCAAAAGGTGAAATTCTAACTAATCGATGTACTCCCATCTCTCCTTTTAAATATCCATAAGCATTTTCTCCAGAAACTTCAAAAGTTACTGATTTTAGTCCCGCTTCGTCTCCTTCTAAATAGTCAAGTTCTTCTACTTTATATCCAGATTTTGTTGCCCATCTCGTATACATTCTATAAAGCATTTCTGCCCAATCTTGAGCTTCGGTTCCTCCAGCTCCTGGATGAATAGTTAAAATAGCATTATTTTTATCATATTTACCAGATAAAAGAGTCTGTATTTCAAATTTTTCTACTTCTTTTTTTATTTTATTTATGTCTTTAATCATTTCATTTGCTAAACTCTCATCATATTCAATTTTTAGCAAATCTATAATATCTTTTATCCCAGATAAATCCGCTTCTATTTCCCTGTATTTTTTGCATTTATTTTTAATATTCTTAATTTTATCCAGTATGCTATTTGCATTGGTAGTATCATCCCAGAAATTAGGTTCTAAAGTCTTTTTTTCTAACTCACTTAGCTCTACTTCTAATTTTTTGATGTCAAAGTGAATCACCTAATTCTTTTAATTTAGCAATTAAGCTATCAGTTAGTTTATAATACTCTTCTAAATCTTGCATTATATCACACTCCTATAACTTATATATTATTGGAAAAATATAGATATTTAGATTCAATAATCAATGTAGCTTATATATTCATCAATTTTTCTATTTCATCGTCAAACATATATATATACTCCTTTTTAATATTTTTTTTGCATTTTAACAAACTCATCCATTTCTTTACTTGAAACTACTTTTATTTCATTTTCTTTAATTTCACCATAATGTATAAATTCTAGTGATGCAAATGCATTATCAACGGTTCTTAATAAATTAATATTGTTTTTTGTGTAATTAATTATTGGTTTTAAATACCCATATTTTTCAAGTAAGGTTACTTTAGCAAATAATATATTTTTTTCAAAGGTTTGTTCTTTATTTAGAGTACTATAATTACTAAATCTGTTTTTTAATGGATATAAATCTTCAATAACTAGTTTTTGCCCTTTATATCTTCCACTAATACTAGTATTTAAATTATACTCTTTTATAACAACATTTGCAATATCTTCTAAAGAAATTGATTTATCGATTTCGTCTAACTTATGAGCTAATATTTTATTTTCTAATATGTTTTTTGCTTTATTTACTGCTTCTTCAATATAATTTAATAAATATAGCCCTGCATTAACTACTTTATTTCCTATCTCTTCTTTTTTTATCTTTATCATTACATATTTATCATTATAAAAATCTCTACCATAATGAATTGAGATACTTGCATCACAAGTTAGAGATATGCAATTAGTACATCTACAAAACTTTGGTTTTATATGATCATACATTTGCTCTAATGAATTATTATCATTTTCATCATATTTAGGTTTAACATTTTTATGTATTTCTTTCCATCTTTGTGTGTCTGTTCTTATCCTTATAATTTTACCATTTTCGCTAATTTTGCCTTGTTCTAAGTCTTTATTGTCTTCTCTATTTAAAGCTCTAAAAAAGTAAAAATAATCCTCGTCTTTTATTACATTAAAATAATCTATATAAAAAACATTTTTCATTATAAACTTAAATTCCTTTACACTAGTTTCATGTATTTTATCATAAATATTAAAAAAAAGAAAGTCGTTTTCAGACTTTCTTGTTTATTAATGTTTTTATAATATACCTTAGCTTTTAATTGTTTTCTTCTTACATCAATTTCAAACATATCTTTTTTATATTTTATAATTTAATTATATTATTGTATTTGATTTATTAAGCACTTTGCCCAATTCTTCTTTTCTCTTTACTTTATGTGTAGTAGTTTTAATTAAAGGTTCATTTGTTATAATTAAATTTTTAATATATTTATATTGTGGTAAAGTTTTATTAATTTCTTTTACTTTCTCCCATATTATTTTATGCAACTCTTCTTCAGTTTTACCTTTTATAGCATCTTGTGTATAAACAACTTCTAATGATATCATAGGATCATTTTTGTTTCCTTTTTGTGGCATTCCATAAATAAATGATTCTTCTACTTCTTCTAATTTATCAACAAGCATTTCAATTTCTTCTGGAAATACCTTTTTACCGTTTTTTAATACAATTACATCTTTTTGTCTACCAGTTAAAAATAAATATCCCTCTTCATCAAAA
>CAYTEX010000070.1:4700-6197 GCA_964437015.1 uncultured Clostridium sp.
GAACCATCCATCTCTTAAAACTGCATTTGTTGCTTCTTCATTCTCATAGTATCCCATCATTACATTTGGACCTTTAACTCTAACTTCTCCTATTCCATCTTCATCTTTATTTACAACTTCAACTTTCACGCTTCTCATAGGAATTCCAACAGAGCCTGGTTTTATATATTTATCATTTTCAGCTGAAATAACAGGAGATGTTTCTGTTAAGCCATAACCTTGAACTAAATGAATACCAAAGTCATTAAATCCTTGTGCTATTCTTTTTTCTAGTGGTGCTCCACCAGCAACTATTAATCTCATTTTTCCGCCCAAAGCGTCAACTATTGGTTTGAATAATTTTTTTCTAATATCAATGTGGATTTTTAGTAAGAATTTACTTATTTTAATGGCATTTTTTATTAATTTAGTTTTGCCTTGTTTTTCAATTTCTTTTTCTATAGTTTCATACATTTTGTTAATTAGAAGCGGTACACCAACAAATACAGATACTCCGTATTCGTGTAGATTTTGTTTAATATATTTTAATCCATCAGGAAATACTGTTCTTACACCACAAGCCATCATAAATAACATTCCAGTTGATGAAAAAATATGGTGGAATGGTAAAAATGCAATATTAGTATCAGTAGATCTAACACCTTCTACCATTTGAAGATCAGCAACATTAGCACAAATTCCTTCTTGACAAAGCATTACTGCTTTTGCCTTTGATGTAGTTCCTGAAGTAAATAATAAAATACTCATATTTTTTGGGTTGGGAGTATAATCTTTAAAGTCATTATCTCCATTTTCTAAAGATTTTTTTCCTTCTTCCAATAATTCATTATATCCAATAAAACCATCTAGTTCAGACATACATATAAAAAACTTGATATTAGTTTTTCCGTTTTCTTTTATTTTAGATATATTTTCTTGATATTTTTCATCAAAAACAATAGCTTCAACATTACTCCTTATAAGTGATTCTTCTAGCTCATTTAATTGTAATTCTTTATCTATAGGAACAGAAATAATTCCTCCAAACAAATTGCTTAGATGAGAAACTACCCACTCATATCTATTTCTACCACATACTGCAACTCTAGAATTCTTTAATCCCAACTTATATAAACCAGTACCAAAACAGTATATATCATTTAATAAATCATTATATGTATGATTTATGTATTGAATATTCTCTTTATCTTTTTTTATTTTTGTAACATAAGCGATATTTTCTCCATATAAATTAACTGTATTTAACATCAATTCTTTAATATTTTCAAACTGTTTTGCATCTCTTAATTTGTTTTTTTCTTTACTCATAAATTTATAATCTCCTTATAAAATTTTTATCTATCTAGTAACAAAAACTAGATTATCACATTTTGAAAACTTTGTCAATGTTTTTTCATTTGGGGACGGTCCTTTTTTGAAAAAATACCCAGATATTTCCATTTATTAGCCGATATAAACTTCAAAAAAAAGCGCAACGCGCTCTTTTTTCATTTATTA
>CAYTEX010000071.1:0-6159 GCA_964437015.1 uncultured Clostridium sp.
AGTTCATTTTCATCCACTTCATTTTAATCTTCTCTTTCATAACGAGCATTTACCGAATCAATTTTGTAATACAGTTTAGCTTCTTTTTTTGAACGAGGTTTATTTATTAATCTACAAACTTCTTCAGTTGTTCTGTCGTTACCTAAAATCGCATTATAAATACTGATACTAAACAATTTTACTAAAAGGTTTTCACCTTGTGATCTTCTTTCTGAGCATATTAAAATAATAGGAATGTCTTTTCCATCTATTGAAATAGCCTCATCACTTATATTGTCCAGTCTATCGAATATAAATTTATCTTTTTGCTCATAGCTTGTACTTGTAAATTCTTCTAAATCTTCACTTATAACAACTCTATCATAGTTCTTGTTTCTTTGTAGTTCTTTAAGAATAGCATTAAAGTAATATACATTTTTATATGATATAATTTCTTTATACTGTTTTTGATATTTTTTGACAATAGATGTTGATATACTTTCATCACTTACTGCAAATAATATTTTCATTTGTTTTTACTCCCTTCCAAATTTTACAACTATGGTAAATACAAGTGGTAGCACTTGACAAATTATACCTATAGTAATAAACATTATCATTAATGCTTGGCCTTTTTCTTTCGTTTCAAGGTGTCTTGTACCAATTACATAATCATATATTGCAGCAGCTAATATACCTAATATTGTAAATGGAATACTAAAAATTTGCACTCTATGTAAAATATATGCTGTTATTCCATATGAATCTGAGCCGTAAGTTTTTTTATAATCTTCTATTGACCTTAATTCACTTTCTTTTAGCTCTACAAGTTTGCTTTCAGTTTTGTTGTTAATTGGCTTATCGTTTGAAGCATAAACCACTTTATTAGCGCCAAATATAATTACCATTAATGCTACTATAACTATAATTGTTTTAAAAATCAATTTGTTCATTCTTTTCTCCTTATAATATTTGTTTCTATATAAAACTACCTACTATATAATACAATACTATTAAAAAAATAGCAAGGAATTTTTTGAATTTTTTTATATTTTGTTATATAAATACTCCATATATTTGTACACTGCATTTGCCCAATTTTTATCTGTTGCATAATTCTTATTTACATCGCTAATTGTGCTTCCATGGTAATATTTTCCTGACGCTACTTGTCCATCATATATTGCAGTTCCTTTTGGATTCAAATAATATTTAACAAGAACTCTTGCAAGTAAATCTATTGATTCTGAATACGAAGAAAATGTATATGCCCCATTATATGGATTTGAATCATATGCACCATATCCAAATAAATTATATTTATTTTTTGCAATACGCGATGTTCCCCATGCACTTTCATGAATACCAATAGAAGCAACAAACATTCCATTTATATTATATTCTTCTTCAATATAATAAAAATACTCTGCATTTTGTTCAAATATTTTGTTTACATCTTTTGAATCGGTTAATGCGGTCTTAAACTGTGAAAGCGAAAAGCCTGAAGGTTTATTTAACGAAATATCAAAAGATAAACTTTTACTAGAATTTTGTATTTCTTTTTTTGGTTCTACATATACTTTTGTACCAATTTCAATTATTTTGTCTAAAGAAGATTTAGTAACTCTTGCTCCTACCTGTTCTTCTCTTATAAAATTACCATCATTGTCATATGTTTTTTTCATAGTAATTGTTTGAATTCCATTTCTTCCTTCTTGAGAAACTTTTGTTGTTCCAACATATAATTCATTACTATTTTTATATTTTGTAATATACTCTAGTTCTTCTTGCTTTTCATATATTTCTTCTTTACATGAAATTTGAGATGCATTATTTTTTATTATATTTTCAATATTTATCATTGTTGCAGTGCTTACTTTAACATTCTCTTTTTCATTTTTATTTTGAATATTAGATGCATAAATCTCTTTGCTTGATATAAATTTAAAATAAAACACAATTATAGATAGTAAGGCTATGCATAAAATTAAAACTGCAAAACTAATTTTTTTCTTATCTTTTGCCTTTTTCATTATTCTCTCCTTTTGTGTAAAATTAGATAAAAATATCTAAGATTATTTTAAACTTTGTAAATATTTTTGTCAACACCAAAAAATAGAAAAAAGTTTAGAGTATTTATACTCTAAACTCATATTTTTATTCTGTGTAATTTAATCCATATCGAGAATATAACCATTTCATATAATTAAATGGTTGAATGGTTTCAGGCTTGTCATAATTTACCCCAAAAGTATCTATAGAAATAGATGTAATTTTAACATCTGTAACAGGTGTTGAAATTTCTGACTTAGAATTATCTTCGCTTTCTGACTCTCCTTCTGTACTAGCAGCCTTACATTCAACATTTTCTATATTATGTACAACATCCATTCCTTCTATTACTTTACCAAATCCTGCATAATATCCGTCTAAATTTGTATGATTATTTGTTGTCATTATAAAAAATTGAGATCCTGCTGAATTATAAGATTCTTCAGTAAGTGTTTGAGAATAAGATGTATAATCTGCTCTAGCCATGGCTACTGTTCCTTCAACTAAATTAAGTTTGTTATTTGTATATCCATTTGCTATGAATTCCCCTTTAATTGTATACTCATCTGTTGACTTTGCATCTTCTTTATTTGAATACTTATATGTCGCGTTTTCATCATCTGAATTATATAAATCTGCAAAAGTTGGTGATCCTGTACCATCGCCTTTAGAGTCCCCACCTTGTATCATAAAATCTTTTACTACTCTATGAAATTTCAATCCGTTGTAATATCCATTATTTGTTAATGTTATAAAATTTTTTACTGCTTCAGGGGCATACTCAGGATATAATTCTATTTTTACAGTTCCATAATTTTCAATTTCCATAGTAGCAACTGGATTAGAAATATTTAATGTTTTTTTCCTATAATATCCAAATCCAAGTACTCCTATTATTGTTACTATTAAAATTAGCGCTATTCCCCAGCATATTTTTGACATTTTACTCATTTTGATCTTCCTTTCTTTATTTAAATACTGATATATTTTATACTTAATTTATCATATTGTCAAACACAAATTGTTCTTGCATTCTTCTTAAAGAGCTCTTTATATTTCTTGCTCTAACTTCACCAATTCCTTCAACATTATCAAGCTGTTCTATACTAGCTTCAATAATATGTTGGAAAGACTCAAATCCTTGTACTAGATTTTCAATTATATTATTTGGCATTCTAGGTATTTTATTGAGAATTCTATATCCTCTAGGATATACTCCTACTTCATCAAAATCAGAAAAAATATCATATCCAAGAATTTTTGCCAAATTTTGATCTTTTAGAAGTTCTTCATAACTTAGTTCTGTAATTTCTTTTATAATCTCCTCTATAGATTTTCCTTCATTAACTGTATAATCTTTTACAATTTGTTCTTCTTCTTGTTCCAATCCTGTTACTAGTTGCTCTAATTGCATATCTACAAGTCTTCCATCATTTCCAAGTTCTGCAATCTGTCTCTCTATTTCATTTACAATTTGCATAACCATCTCGGCTCTTTGTATTACACTAATAACATTTTCTAGTGTTACAATATCATTAAATTCATATTCGTTTAAAATATTAAGTTTACTATCATAAACTTTTTTATATTTTTCTAATGTTTGAATTGCTTGATTTGCTTTATTTAAAACTACAGATGTATCTTCTAAAATATATCTTTCATTTTCAGTAAAAACTGTTATTATATTTCTTCTTTGAGAAATACTTATAACTAGTTCTCCAGTTTGTTTAGCTGTTCTTTCAGCAGTCCTATGTCTTGTTCCAGTTTCACTTGTTTCAATACTAAAATCAGGAATCAATTGTACATTTGCATAAAGAATTTTTTTCATATCTTCACTTAATACTATTGCCCCATCCATTTTAGCAAGCTCATATAATTTAGCTGACGTATAATCTTCGTCTATATAAAACCCTCCATCTACCAGCTTATTAATATTTTCTTCATTATCTGTAAAATATAGTAATGCTCCTGTTCTTGCTCTTAAAATATTTTCTAAGCCATTTCTTATCGGAGTTCCTGGAGATATTTTTTTTAATATTTCTGTTATCTTGTCTTCATTTTTTAGTCTCACCTTTATGCCTCCCTTTTAACTAATTTGAACAATTGAATGTAATACTTTATTATCTGCGCTTTTCATAACAATAATGTTTTTTTCTTTTTCTTTAGAATAATAACACCTTATGTTTTCACCAAATAATATTTGATGTTTATACATTATCCTAACATTGTTTAATTCTTCTCCAAAATATATATTTTCAGGTAGTACCTCATAAGCTAATTTTAAATAGTTTAAATTATGCATATGTCTATTTATATCTATATCTGACCTTCTAACCATATAGTCGAATTCAAAATTTGTATTAATAGGTTCTTTAATTCTGTCAATCTCTTTATTTTCAAAAACATGTATAT
The DNA here is from genome assembly GCA_964437015.1 of uncultured Clostridium sp. Lineage (GTDB taxonomy): Bacteria > Bacillota > Clostridia > TANB77 > CAG-508 > CAG-269. The sequence continues at coordinate 4,444 of CAYTEX010000071.1, forward strand.
TTTCTGGATTATACTGTCCATAAATTTCATTTGTTAATTTTGTAATTCTATTTAACTCAAAATCATACAAAACCCATTTTGAAGTTGCAATTGCAACTAATTTATTATCGCAAAAAACTTCAAAATCACGATATGAAAAAAAACTATTATTTGAAATTGTCCTTGCCCATGTTTTAATATTTAACTTTTTTTCATAAATGGGTCTTTCAATAACCTTTAATTTCCAATCCATTAAAAGCCATGCTTTCTTTTTAGTTTCTATATCATTTACTCCAAAACCACAAGTTGCAGAATGAGAACAAGCAATTTCTTCTAAATACTTTAAATATGCTAAATTAGTTATTTTGTTGCTCTTACCTACATCCTCAACTCCAATTAAATATTCTCTTTCAAATTTCATATTGCCTCCCAAAGCAAAAATTGTAATTATTTTTCTCCATATCCTGGTTTATTAAGAAGTTTGAACATGTTACGTTTATATTCCTCCACTCCAGGTTGATTAAACGGATTAATTCCCAATATATTTCCAGACATAGCAATAGCTAATTCAAAGAAATATATAAGTCCTCCTATATTTTCCTCATCTAGCTTTTCTATTGAAATATGAATGTTAGGTACTCCTCCAGAAACATGTGCTTCTATAGTCCCTTCCATTGCTTTTTTATTAACATAATCCAAATCTTTTCCTGCCAAATAATTTAATCCATCAAGATCATCATCATCTGAATTAATTTTAATATTTGATTTAGGTTCATCTATACTAATTACTGTTTCAAATAAGTTTCTTAGACCTTCTTGCATATATTGTCCCATAGAATGTAAATCTGTTGTTAAATCAATACCTGCCGGGAAAATTCCTTCTTCTTCTTTTCCTTCACTTTCGCCATAAAGTTGTTTTAGCCATTCTGTCATATAATGCATTTTTGGTTCATAATTTGCAAATACCTCTATAGTTTTATTCTGATTGTATAAAACATTTCTTAAAACAGCATATTGATAGCATTCATTATATTTCAATTTACTTTCATTGTAATTGTCTTGAGCTAGTTTTGCACCTGCCATTAACTTTTCAATGTTAATTCCAGCACATGCAATTGGAAGTAATCCAACCGGTGTTAGTACCGAAAATCTACCGCCAACATTGTCTGGTATAACAAATGTTTCATAACCTTCTTCATTAGATAGAGCTTTTAATGCACCTCTTGCTTTGTCTGTAGTAACATAAATTCTGCTTCTAGCTTCATCTATTCCATATTTATTTTCTAAAATTTCTCTAAATATTCTAAAAGCAATTGCAGGTTCTGTGGTAGTTCCGGATTTTGAAATTACATTGATTGAAAAATCTTTATCTCCTATTATGTCTATTAAATCATTTATATAATTTGGACTCAAGTTATTTCCTACAAATAGCACAAGAGTATGTTTTCTTTGTTTAAGAGTTTGCATTTGATAAAAAGAACTACTTAAAGCCTCTATTACTGCTCTTGCTCCTAAGTAAGATCCTCCTATCCCAATTACTAACAAAATATCCGAATCTTTATTTATTCTTTTTGCGGCTGTTTGTATTCTTTTAAATTCTTTTTTATCATAATTTGTTGGCAAATCAAGCCATCCAACAAAATCATTTTCATCATCTTTTCTTCCATGTAAATCTTTATGTATATTTTATACCTGTTCTTTATATTTCATAATTTCTTTTTTATCAATTCCAGCATT
>CAYTEX010000072.1:0-2296 GCA_964437015.1 uncultured Clostridium sp.
ATACAAAACTTACTAATGCTAAATCTGATTTGTGTATTATGCACCCATTACCAAGAGTAAATGAAATTTCGGTTGAAGTTGATGATGACCCAAGAGCTTGCTATTTTAAACAAGTTCGTTATGGAAAATATATCCGTATGGCATTAATATTGAAAATGTTGGAGATTAGTAATTAAAATTAAAGGAAGGAAGAAATAAAATTTATGAATATAGATAGTATAAAAGATGGTATAGTAATAGATCACATAAAACCAAAGAATGCTTTGACAATATACAATGCATTAAAATTAGGAGAATTAGATTGCTCAGTTGCAATGATAACAAATGCTAAAAGCCAAAAAATGGGAAGAAAAGATATTATTAAAATTGATAAGAATATAGATTTAGATTTGGATATATTAGGTTTTTTAGATTCTAATATTACAATAAATATTATAAAAGATGGTGTTAGAATAGAAAAAAAACATATAGATTATCCGAAAGAAGTTGTAAATATTATAAAATGTAAAAATCCAAGATGCATTACATCAATAGAACAAGAATTAAAACAGGTTTTTGTATTAACAGATAAAGAAAGAAAAATATATAGATGTAAATATTGTGAAACAGTAAATGAAGAATAAAGAGCCTAGGCTCTTTTTTTTCATGCCGTTAGCTTGACAAAATGAATAATATAATGTAAAATAATTTGAAAATGATTTTCAAATTGGAGGAAGCATGGTAAAACAACAATATAAAACAGAGCAAAGAAAAGATTTGCTAGATTACATGAAAAAGAATACAAATAAATTTGTTAAAGTAGAAGATATAGAAAAATATTTAAAGAAAAAAGATATTTCAATAGGACTTACCACTATTTACAGATTTTTAAACTCTCTTGAAAAACAGGGAAAAGTTAGAGTTGAGTTTAGAGAACATACAAAGTATTATCAATATATTTTGGAAGAGTGTAATAATCACTTTCATCTACAATGTAAAAAGTGTGGTAAAATAGTACATTTACATTGTGAGGAGATAGAAGAATTAAAATTACATATTGCTAAAGAACATAAATTTGAAATAGATTCTATGGCAACGATAATGGGAACGTGTGCAGATTGTAGAAATACTTTGGAAACTTTTTGAAGGGAGATAATTACTAAATGAGCAAAAATAAAAAAATAGTTATAATTACAGCAATAATTATTCTTATAATAGGTATAGTTATGGGGGTTACAGTAAAACCGAAAAATAATAAAAACAAAGATAAACTAAATATTGTAGTAACTACATTTTCAACATATGATTTTGCAAAACAAATAGTTGGAGATAAAGCAGATGTAACTTTTTTATTAGGTCCAGGTGTTGATTCACACTCATATGAACCAAGTGCAAAAGATTTGATTAAAATAAAAAATGCTGATACATTTATATATATTGGTGGTGAGTTAGAACAATGGGTAGACAAGGTCTTAGAAACAGATACTATAAATAAAGAAAAAACTACACTTATTCAAGTTACAGAAAGTGTAGAAACAATAGAAGAACAAGAGGTTGATGGTGCAGAGGAAGAAGAACATCATCATGATGAAGATCACGAGGAAGATGAACAATATGAACACGAAGATGAAGAAGGAGCTTTTGACGAACATATTTGGACATCTCCAAGTAACGCCATAAAAATGGTTGAATATTTAAATGAAAAATTTGCAAATTTAGATAGTAAAAACAAAGAAGAATATCAAAAAAATGCAGATAACTACATTGAGCAGATAAAAGATGTAAGAACAAAGATACAGGAAATAGTTGATAATAAAAAAAGAGATAGGCTAGTATTTGGCGATAAAATGCCTATGCAGTATTTTTTGAACGAATTTGGATTAACAGCATCTGCTGCATTTAATGGGTGTTCTACAGAAACAGAGCCAGGAACTAAAACAATAACATATTTAGTAAATAAAGTTAAAGAAGAAAATATACCGGTTGTTTTATATATAGAATTAAGTACTGGAAAAACTGCAAAATCAATTGCTAAAGAAACAGGAGCTAAATCAATGCAAATTCAAACTTTACACAATATAAGTAAAGATGATTTTAAAAATGGAGAAACTTATGTAAGTTTGATGACAAGGAATTTGCAGGTTTTAAAAGAGGCTTTACAATAAAGTTATAAAATTTATCTCTCTATAGAGCCCGTATTGAGCCGAGGAGCGCATGAAGTTTATATATTTATTTTAATCAATTATATTTTAACTCAAAGCCTCTTTTAAAACCAGCAAATTCCTTGACATCAAACTAACAGAAGTTTCTCCCTATT
>CAYTEX010000072.1:2306-6108 GCA_964437015.1 uncultured Clostridium sp.
AACTGTATTGTATTATGAAAGGAATTTTGAATTATGAGTATTATAAAAATTGAAAATATGTCATTTAGCTATACAAATACAGCTAAAACACTTAAAGATATAAATATGGAAATAAAAGAGGGCGAATTTATAGCCATAGTTGGAGAAAATGGTTCAGGAAAAAGCTCTCTTATTAAGTGTATCTTAGGACTAAATAAAATTCAGAGTGGAAAAATAACTGTAAATGATAGAATAGGCTATTTGCCACAAATGACAGAAATTCAAAATAACTTTCCAGCTACAATAGAGGAAATTGTACTAAGTGGAACTATTCCAAACAATGTTTTAAAAATATTTTACACCAAAGAAGACAAGAAAAAGGCAGAAGACATTATGAAAAAACTTAACCTATATGATATGAGGAAAAAGTGCTTTTATGAGCTTTCTGGTGGTCAAAAACAAAGAGTATTAATTGCAAGAGCTTTATGTTCAACTGATAAAATAATTATATTAGATGAACCAGTTAATGGATTAGATCCAAAAATTGTATCAGGAATATATGATATGTTATATGATTTGAATCAAAATAATGGTCTTACAATAGTTATGGTTTCACATGATGTTGAAAGATGCCTAAAATATTGTTCAAGAGTAATTGAAATGGAAAATGGTGAAATAATAAAAGATGTAGACTCAAAAATCTACAAAAAGGAGGGAATTTAAAATGTTTGAAACAATTAAAGAAATGTTAAGCTTTTCATTTATTAATCGAGCTATAATTGTTGGAACACTTGTAAGTTTGTGTGCGGCATTACTTGGTGTAAGCTTAGTACTAAAAAGATATTCAAACATTGGAGATGGCCTTTCACATGTGGGCTTTGGTGTTACTACTGTTGCAGTTGGATTAGGTGCTACATCAACTTTACCAATTGCAATACCTATTGTAATTATTGTTGCAATTTTATTATTAAAAGTTGGAAATAATCATAAAATAAAAAGCGATAGTGCAATAGCAATAATTTCGTCAAGTGCTTTAGCAATTGGTGTTGCAGTTACATCAGTTACTAGCGGACTTAACACAGATGTATGTAATTTTATGTTTGGTAGTATACTTGCAATGAGTATAAGTGATGTAATATTAAGTATTGTCGTTAGCGTTATAGTATTAATATTATTTTTTGTTTATTATAGAAAACTTTTTTCAGTAACATTTGACGAAGATTTTTCTAAAGCTATTGGTCTAAAAACTGGTAGATATACAAATTTAATAGCAATTTTAACAGCTATTGTAATAGTAGTTGGAATGAGAATGATGGGGACTCTTTTAATAAGTAGTATAATTATATTTCCAGCATTAACTGCTATGAAAGTTTGTAAATCATATAAAAGAGTTGTTATAGGGGCAGGAATAATAAGCGTATTTTGCTTTTTAGTTGGAATTTTTCTATCTTATGTGTATAATATAAGCACAGGTGCAATGATTGTAATTGTTAATTTAATTTTGTTTTTGCTTTTTACAGTACTTAATAAAATTATAAAAGATTAAAACTTAATGTTTCAAATAGTAATATATAAAATTTATTTCATTCCTCGGCTTGATACGTTGTATAATTATATTAAATAAAAAAGAGGTTTTTTATGAAAAAGAAAATTATATATATAATATTATTATTTATAATAATTGCTAGTGTAGTCGTATTTTTTATGTTTTTAGATAAAGGTAAAAAAGAAGAAAACAATTCTACAGGAATAACAGGTCAAAGAACGCAAAATTCTGATAATTCTCAAAACGATAAAGAGAAAGAAAATACAATAAAGAAAACTCTTTCTGATGGTGTTTTATATTCTTTAAGCAATGAAGAGGTAAAATCTGATATAGTAATTGGAGATAATTATTTTGATACACAAATTAATAATATGATTACCAATCCATCAGAATATTATGGCAAAAACATAGAAATAGAGGGATTTTATTTACAAAGTTCACCTTATACATTTGTAGGAAGATATTCATCAAATAGTTTGTGTCCATATTGTACGAATGGCTATTCTTATATGGAATATGTATGGGAAGGAGAGAAGCCAGAATTAACGGAGATTAACAGTTGGATAAAAGTAATTGGAACACTTGAAAAAGGAAATGATGAAACATCCTATTATCAAGATTTTTATTACTTGAAAGCAAGTTCTATTGAAATTATGAATGAGAGAGGACAAGAAAATGCAGAAAATTAAAATCTAGTACAATAGATTTATGTATTGATAGCAAAGAAAGGAAAATATTAATTATGAAAAATTATTTTTTTACTTCAGAAAGTGTAACTGAAGGACATCCAGATAAATTATGTGACTATATATCAGATAGTATATTAGATGAATATTTAAAACATGATAAAGACTCAAGAGTTGCTGTTGAAACATTTGCATCAGCTAATAAAATTACTATAGCTGGACAAATTACCTCAAAAGTAGAGTTAGAAATTTCAAATCTTGTAAGAGAAAAAATAAAAGAAGTAGGGTTTGATAATAAAGACACAGATATAGACTATAGAACCTGTGATATAAGTATTAATATAACGACTCAGAGTCCTGATATTGCAAGAGGAGTTGATACAGGAGGAGCAGGAGATCAGGGGATTATGTTTGGATATGCCTGTGATGAAACTGAAGAATATATGCCTTATGCAATTTCTATGGCTCATAAATTATCTAAAAGATTAACAGATGTAAGAAAAGAAAAAGTAATTCCATATTTAAGACCTGATGGAAAAACTCAAGTAACAGTTGAATATGAAAACGATAGGCCTAAAAGAATTGAAACAATATTGATTTCAAGTCAACATCTAGACAATGAAGACAGCAAAAATATAGAAAAAGATATAACAGAAAATGTTATTTATAAAGTTATTCCAAAAAACATGATAGATTCAAATACAAAAATTTTTATTAATCCAACAGGTAGATTTGTAATAGGGGGACCTTTAAGTGATACTGGATTAACTGGTAGAAAAATAATAGTAGATACGTACGGAGGATATAGCAGGCATGGTGGAGGAGCTTTCTCAGGAAAGGATGCTAGTAAAGTTGATAGATCTGCTGCATATATGTTAAGGCATATAGCCAAAAATATTGTTGCAAATGGCTATGCACAAAAATGCGAAATTCAAGTATCTTATGCAATAGGAATGAAAGAACCTTTATCAATATATGTTAATACATTTAATACAGGCAAAAAATCAGAGGAGGAAATTGTTAATTTAATAAAAGAAAAATACGATTTAACTCCAGAAGGAATTATTAATTATTTAGGATTAAAAGACCCAATTTATACTAAAACAACAAATTACGGACACTTTGGAAAGCCAGATTTACCGTGGGAAAAATTAATTAAATAAAAATTGAGTTAATGTCAAATACACCATCATTTAAAGAAATGTTATGGGTAGTTGCAATTTCATTAGTTTATTTAGTAATATTATTTGAAGTAAGTAATTTTATAATAAAGAAAAAAGAAGTGAAATAGTTATTTATATTTAAGCAGAAGTCAAGAAGATTGGCTTCTGCTTTTATAATGTCAAGAGAAAAACATTATTATAATAATTCACCTAAAATACAAGATATTAGATGTAAAGATTCAACACAAAAAAATATTTTTTTTAGGTATTGACATTAAAATAGAAATGCAGTACAATATTATTGTATTAATAAAGTAACACAGTGAGGTAATGTTATGGAATTTACTTTTGAAAACAATGTTCCAATTTATATACAGTTATTGGAGTATATCAAAATTTATCTTATATCAGGGGTATTTAAAGCTGGC
>CAYTEX010000073.1:0-431 GCA_964437015.1 uncultured Clostridium sp.
TGCAAGAATAGAGGTTATCATTTCTAAAGAACGATTAACCATAATTCCAACTAAATCATTTCTATTAACCTTTTTTACAAATCTTAGAAAATAAGCTGAACTATTTGCCTTTTCATTTAATTCTTTGTATGTTAGTTTTTGGTCTTCAAAAACAACAGCAATATTATTTGGTGTTGTTTCTACTTGCTCTTCAAATAAAGCTATTATAGTTTTATCTTTAGGATATTCAATAGATGTATTGTTAAAATCGTATAATAGTTTATTTTTTTCTTCAAGAGATACAATATCAATATTGTTCAAATTAATATAAGGTTTTTCAATAATTTGGTGAATTATATGTAGTATTCTCTTGTGTAAGTCAGATATATTTTGCGTAGAATATTTATTAGTTAAATAATATAGAGTAAAAACATATTTATTTTATTTAAAAT
>CAYTEX010000073.1:441-6030 GCA_964437015.1 uncultured Clostridium sp.
ATAATCATAATTGATTTCCATTTCACCTGTATCATTAATGTCATATATGTGTATTGCTATGTCATTTGCACTGCAGTTGTTGAACCCCCAATTTGTTTTATAATTTCCTATGTTTTTGTCATATGCTTTAGTTAATTGATATGAAAACATAATGTTATATAGATTTGGGGTATTATTATATTTAGATCTTATATCTTCCAAAATTACATTATATGAGTATTTTTGATGCCTTAAAACTCCAATAATATTTTTTGAAACAGCTTTAACAAACTCATCGAAAGATGGGTTGTTTGTAAAGCTAAATCTTATAGGCACTGTGTTAATAAACATACCAGTAGTAAGCTTATCTTTTACACTTGTCCTATTTAAAATTGGTGTTCCAATAACAAAATCGTCTACATTAGAAACACGATTTATATATATAGCAAAAATAGAGATAAAGAAATTGAAAAATGACAAATGATTTTCTTTACAAAAGTTCCCTATTTTATTTAATAATTCCTTATCAAGATTAAAGGCTGATCTATTTGCTTCACAAGAAGTAGAAGCATTTGAAGTGCTTTCTATACTAGGAATAGTAGCTATTTCTGGGATAGATGAAAATACATTGTTCCAGTAAGACTTATCATCTAAGTATCTGGAACTTTGTTTATATTCTTGCTCTTTTTTTATGAAGTCAAGATATGAAGAATCAGAAGTTAAAACTTCTTTGTTATTTTTTATAAAATGGTATATGTCAATTATTTTTTGAATAGTCACACCTAGAGACCATGAGTCAGCAATAAGATGATGAATATTTAAAATAACCCCAGCTGATTTATCTGGGAATACAGCTATTTTAAATCTGAATAATAAAGAGTCAAGTATATTAAACTTTTCATTTACCATTTCTTGTTCAATATTATTAAATTCTTCAATATTTTTTACATATATAGTTTCAATCTCAAATGGTATAAAATCAGAGATATATTGCTTTGGAACATCATTTATTAAAGATAGTTTAATTCTAAAACTATCATTATGTTGTACTAAAAAATTAATAGCCTTTTTTAAAGCTTCGACATTAATAATCTCATATATAATTCCTGATGTACAAATATTATTTATATTAGTGTTTTCAAAATAATTCTCTGTATACCAAATACTCTTTTGTGGATTTGTTAATTCGAATAAATCCTTTTCCATTATTTTCCTTCCTGAATTTTAAATAAAGATAAATGGATTATACAGTATTAATAAAAAAAAAGCAAACATTTTACTAACAAAAGTTAAAATATATGATTAAAAAAAATAAAATTGTAAATAATTTTATAAGAGGAGAGGTGGAAAAATGCATAAAAATAACAAAAATAGGGGTAAAATTGTTTTTACTATATTTTGGATTGGGTTGGTTGGATTGATAATATACAACTTGTATACAATGTACATAAATAGAGAAATAAAAAATTCAAGTTATGAAACAAAAAATTTATCTACTTCCATAAATAATGAGGAAAATGTGGATATCCGTAATAAAGATGATAAAATGCAAGAAGATATGTTGGAAAATATAATTAGAAGTGTGGTGGGGATATCTAGACTTACTAATACTGGTGGATCAGTTTTAAACAATGTTTCATCTGAAGATTTAGGTTTAGGAACGGGAATTATTGTAAGTGAAGATGGTTATATTCTAAGTAATAATCATGTTACAGGAGATAGGTTTAGTATATGTTATGTTACAATCGATGAAAACACATATAAAGGAACGGTTGTATTTAGTGAACCTGATTTGGATTTATCTATTGTAAAAGTAAATGCAAAAAATTTGACAAGTATTAAGTTTGGAAATAGTACAAATTTAAAATTAGGTGAACCGGTTTATGCAATTGGAAATCCTATTGGATATGAATTTAAGAGAACTGTTACTGCAGGGATAATTAGTGCATTAAACAGAACAATAAAAATTGAAGAAGACGAAAATACAAGTTATGTTTCAGATTTAATTCAAACAGATGCTACAATAAATCCTGGGAACAGTGGAGGGCCGCTTGTAAATAAATATGGAGAGGTTATTGGAATAAATACTGTGAAAATTACGTCTGCAGAGGGAATAGGGTTTGCTATTCCAATAAATGTTATAAAACCTGTTGTGGAAAAGATAAGTCAAAAAGGAAGTTTTGAAGAAGCAACACTTGGAATTTTTGCTTATGATAGTGAAGTTGCAGAATATATGAAACTAAAAAATAAAATAACAACAGGAATATATGTATCTCAAATAATTAATAATGGTGCTGCTTCAAATTCGGATTTAAAGGTTGGAGATATAATAACAAGTATAGACAATAAAAAAATGTATATGATAAATGATTTGAGAGAATACCTTTATGGTAAAGAACCAGGAGATGAAGTTGTGCTTAAGATAGTGAGAAATGAAAGGGAGCGTGATGTTAATGTTACACTTGGGAAGAGGTGAGATCTTTTCAATGCGCTTTTTTCGTAAATTAATATATTTTATCCTAATTTAATATGCTTGTAAAAATAGTGAATTAATTTTAAAAAATTATAGAAAAATAAAAATATTAATGATATAATTTGAAAAAATAATTACAAGGGAGGAATTTAAATTGGAAGAAAACTTAGAAGAAAAGTTATTAAATACTAAAAGATCAGGGTGGCTATCTACAGATGATGAGAAGTTTGGAAAGATTTTTGATTTTTGCAATGGCTATATGGATTTCTTAAACCGTTCAAAAACAGAAAGAGAATTTGCAGCTAATGCAAAACAAGTTGCTGAAGAGAATGGTTTTGTTGATGTAAACAAAGTTGAAGAGTTACATCCAGGAGATAAAGTTTATTTTGTAAATAGAGAAAAAAGTGTATATATGGCAGTTATTGGAAAAGAAAAATTAGAAAATGGACTTCATATAATAGGTGCACACATAGATTCACCAAGATTAGATTTAAAACCAAATCCCCTTTATGAAGATGGAGAATTTGCATTTTTTAACACTCATTATTATGGTGGGATTAAAAAGTACCAGTGGACAACAATTCCGCTAAGTATACATGGTGTAATAGTTAAAGCAAATGGAGAAAAAATAACTATAAATATTGGAGAAGATGAAGGAGATCCTATATTTACAATAACTGACTTATTGCCACATTTAGCACAAGAACAAGCAAATAAAAAGCTTGGAGAAGCAATTGAAGGAGAAAATCTTGATCTATTAGTTGGTAGCATACCAGTTTTAGATGAAAAAGCTAAACAAAAAGTTAAATTAAATATTTTAAAAATATTAAATGAAAAATATGGAATAACGGAAAGTGATTTTGTAAGTTCGGAATTAGAACTTGTACCAGCATTTAAAGCTCGTTCTTTAGGATTTGATTATGGAATGGTAGCAGCTTATGGGCAAGATGACAAGGTATGTAGTTACACAGCTTTAAAGGCACTAATGGAAATTAATAATCCGGAAAAGACGGCAATATGTATACTATCTGATAAAGAAGAAATTGGAAGCATGGGAAATACTGGAATGGAATCGCATGTATTTGATTATTTTATATCTGAGCTTTTAAATAAAACTGGAGAAAATAAAATAAATTTATTAGAAAAAGTATTTTGTTATTCAAAGATGCTTTCTTCTGATGTAGATGCTGGATTTGATCCATTATATGCCCAAGTTTCAGATAAAAATAACGCTGGATATTTATCAAAAGGACTAACCTTAAATAAATATACTGGTGCTAGAGGAAAATCTGGAGCATCTGATGCAAATGCGGAATTTGTTGCATGGGTTAGAAATATTTTTGAAACAAATGATATAAAATATCAAGTTGCGGAACTTGGAAAAGTTGATGTTGGTGGAGGAGGAACTATTGCATATATTTTAGCTAACAAAGGAGTAGATGTAATAGACTGTGGAGTTCCTGTTCTTTCTATGCATGCACCTTATGAAGTGACCAGTAAATTTGATATTTATGAGGCTTTTAGAGCATATAAAGCTTTTTGGAAAAGTGAATAGAAATTTTATAAATAAAAAAGTATTGACATATAAATTGATTTATGATAAGAAAATATATATGTAGTATATTTATTAATAGGAGGAGAACACTATGGATGCAGCTCAGTATGCATATTTTCAAAATGAGTTAAATAGGTTACTTGAAAAGAAAGCTGCATTAGAGAGTGAGAAGTCAAGATTAGAATTTAGCATTATGGCATTAACTAGTGAACTTGAAGATGAAGAAAAAAGACATGCAAAATATGTACAGGAGCAAACGGAAATTGAACAAAAACTAACAAACTATAATACAATGAAAACAAAATTAATCGAGTTGCGTTCTAGTTTAAGAAATCTTCATGGAAATCTTTGTTCTGTTATAAGTGATTTAGGGAGTTTAATTGAAGGAGATAGTGTTAAAAAAGAGGAAATTTCTGGATTGATAAATACACCAAAAGATCAAATATGGACTTACTATAGCTCTGTAGTTACAATATCAAATGAAGCTGGAAAAAGAATTGAAGAACTGGACAAAGCTAAAGCAGCAAAAATTAAACAGGTAAATAAATCACAAAGTAATATTGATAGTATGAACAATGATATATATGCAGAACAGGTACAATTGACTAGTATAAAGAATGAAATAGCAGGAATAGAGCCATCAATTAGGTTTTATCAAGAACAAATTTAACTGAATTGCTAAAATAAAGAAAAACATATGTGATGCAAGAACATGAGATTTTTTTTGATAGGAGGAAGCTTAGATAAAAATGAAAATATATGATGAGGATTATTTAAGACAAAAAATTGCCGAAAATTGTGCTAGAATTGTCGGCATAAATGATGATATATTGGGAGCAAGAGCAGCTTTATCAAAAATAAAATCAGAAATTGAACAAAAAGAAGCGAAAAAAAAAGAAACAACCGATTTAAAAGAAAAGCTAACGACAAAAAAAAACAATTACAAAGCAGTAGTTCCACAACTAGAGGGGGTAATAAGTGCACTGGGTGTTTCTGAAAATAATCTATCTACGGTGATAGATGGGTTAAGAGCTTCGGTTATAGGAGGTGGTACAACAATAATTTCTTGTATTAATGCTGTTAGAACTAAATCGTCAACATTTTCTGGAGCAAAGAACTCTTTAACAGATATACAATCACAAACAAATAGTTCTGTCGCACTTTTTGAAGGTGAAATAAGTAAAATGGAGAAGGAGATAACACAACTTACAACTGAGATTGACTCTTTAAAAGCTCAAGAAAGCAGTTTAAATGCGGATATTGCTACATGGAATGATGAAATATCTTCATTGAATGCGGAGAACGATTATTTAAGGTCACAACTTGATTTTTTATAAATTTTATTGACATTAAAATTATTTTATGATAAAAAAAAAAAAAGGAGGTGAAAATTATGAGCTATACAGTTGATTATAAAAGATTATTTCCGATAGGAGATATTGTAAGACAAAATGCAAAAGCATTAAATTCGTCTTTATTACGTGCACATCAAGAATTGGAAAAAATGCATGAAACTTGGGATGGAAAAAGATGGGGAGAAGTCGCAAAACTATGGAATAATATGAGTCCTAGTTTTGAGGAT